>NZ_DCEA01000021.1:0-12316 GCF_002316705.1 Syntrophomonas sp. UBA1041 | reverse complement strand
AAACCCTGGGGGGAAAGGGGCTCTGCCTGTCAAGCCCCAATCGCTTACCCTGCCATAATTTCTACAGTCCAGTTTATTGCGATTTTAACATGAGTTGGTTCTGTGCATAGAGATTCATGATAGAATAACCATACAATGATCTTTCTGGAGGAGGGTGCCAAATGCTGGTTATGGATAATACTGCCTTGTTGTTGGTAGATATACAGGGGACGCTGGCCAGGACGGTGCATGAGTCCAATCTGGTTTTCGATAATTGGCTCAAGCTCATAAAAGCGGCCAAACTGTTTAAACTACCCATCATCATGCTGGAACAGTATCCCCAGGGACTTGGAGCGACAATTCCTGAGGTAAGCAGACTCCTGGAAGATGTGCCTCCCATAGAGAAAATCACTTTTAATGCCTGTCTAAATGAAAATTTTTTAAAAAAGGTCAGTGAAACCGGGCGAAAACAGCTGCTGGTAGCCGGTATTGAGGCTCATGTCTGCGTATACCAATCTGTCAGCGGCCTGCTCGAAGAACATTATGAGGTCCATGTGGCTTCAGACGCGGTGTCATCCCGCAAATCCTGGAATCGGCTGGTAGCCTTGGAACGCATGCGCGATCAGGGCGCAATCATCACCACGACTGAGATAGCCCTTTTTGAAATGATGCGGATAGCTGATAACGAGATGTTCAGGCAGTTCATCACCATAGTGAAATAAACTGGAGTAAACAACTGTCTGCTTCTGATCATATGCCGATCAGGGTATCATATTACCTTGATCGGCTTTTTCATGCTTCTCTAGTGTCCATGCCAAAATATACCAAGACAGCGGTTATCCGCCCCCGCCCTCACGCTTACGCATTTTCTTGGGTATACTGTTTAATCAAGAGGCTGATTATTGGGGGGCCTGGTTTGAACTATGACTTAAACATCTCTTAAGTCTCCATGTAACACCTGCCAGGGTTTTGTCGTCTTTATTTTTAAAGCCGATCGGTTAAAAGAAGGTGAGACGATTTGTGATTACTGCTGAACATCTCAGAAAAGCTGCGCAAGGCGAATCTCGGTCAATTGAGCACATTTGTCTGGAATTATGGGAACCGCTTTATGGGTTTATCTATTACAGGGTACAGAACCGGGAAGAAGCGGAGGATATCACCCAGGATACCTTTGTAAGAACCCTGACCTACTGCCAGCGCCATAATACCCAGCCTGACAATATCCAGGCTTTTATGAAAATGGTTGCACTCAATATAATCCGGGATGGTTGGCGGCAAAAACAGCGCCAGGGTAAACTCATCAGTTTCGAAGAGGCCAAACCGCTGGAAACGGTCGCGGCGGATGAGCAAAAGACCATTGCCGAAAGAATGCAGATTGAAAATGCCTTGACCCAATTGAAACCTGATCAAAAGGCCGTACTTGATCTAAGAATATTAAAAGGTTACTCTGTGGCGGAAACGGCTAAAATGCTGGGAAAAAGCGCAGCAGCGGTTCGCGTCACACAGTACCGGGCCCTGCAGGCCTTAGCGCAGATGCTGGATGAGCATGACTAAACCGGGAGGGATGAAAAGGTGGATAATAAAGAAAATATTCTTTCCGAATATATTGATGACTTGAACCGAGAAAAAAAACCTGAAAACGATTGCTATGGCGCTGACCCTGAACTAGCCAGGCTGTGTGAGACGGTTAAAGCAGTGAAAACCTTAAAAGAACCGGCTCTTCCCGAAGAGGGCTATGCGCACCGGTTGGCACAAAAGGTAGCTCTTGAAATGGCTCAGAGTTCCCGGGAGGAACTTAATGAGAAAGGTGCTGTTCGGTTGAACAAACGAAATAGGACCGCCCGGAGGAAACCGGTCCGGCCCGGATGGCTGCTGCCGGCCGCCACCGCGCTGGCAGCCTGCGTGCTGATCTTTGCGATGTTCGTCAGCCGCCCCGGTATATTCCATACGGATGTGGCTCTGGCAATGCAGCAGGCAGTAGGGCAGTTATCCAGCTATCACGGAGTGCTGGAAATGCGCTCCCATAATGAAGCCGGTCAGGAATGGCTGGTACGGCAGGTGGAGCTCTGGTCAGAAGGAGACAAGTATGCCATCAAGCAGAGTGACGGCACCCTGACAGTCAACAACGGCCGGCAGAAATGGCAGCTGCGCCCGCAAAAGCAGGAGGTGGCCTTGCTGCCCTTACTCCCTGATCCTGCCCGTCAGGGGTTTGATTTGCGCGACGAGGCCGCTCGGGCTTTAAGCTATCCGCATCAGGTGGTGGGTTCAGAGGTCATAGCCGGTCGTCAGGCCAGCAAAATGCGAATATCCCCTCCGGGAGGTCTGGAGTATTATCTGTGGGTTGATAAAGAGACCGATCTGCCCATTCAACTTCAAACCGCGATGCAAAACGCACTGCAGACCACTTATACATTTGTGAGCTTCGAAGCCAATACCCAGATTGATCCAGGTATATTCGACTACCAATTGCCGCCAGGTTTTAAAGTGGCGGATAGCGACCCCGGACAGATTGTCAGCACCGTGGAGGAAGCGGCTGAGATAAGCGGTTTTATTCCGCTGCTCCCGGAGGAGTCCCCATCCCGTATCCTGGCTTTTGCAAGCCGCATCGTCCTTGACTATGGTGATACTACTATTGTGGAAAAGGTCGCCCAGGGCGTCTTTGAACCGGCTGCCAATTCCGCGCTGGGTACGGCTGCGGGAGGCCCGCTGGAGGTATGGGGGGAGAGCCTGCGCTGGAGGCAGGATGGCATTGAGATCCAGGTATCCGGGGCTCAGCGGGCGGCCCTGGCGGCCCAGATCGCACCCGGCCTCGCTCTTCCTGAAGCCAGCCGGGATCTGGCCGGCCAGGCCCGGGTCAAAGTTGCGGTGGATATGGACATTGTCAAGGCCGATCAGCAGCAGGCGGATCGGGGCAGCAGTCCCTGGCAGCTGGATCCTTTACAGGTTTCGCTCACCTTTGTCAATCTCAAAGTTTCGCCGGAAGGCATTGTGGGTGAGCCCCAGATCGGAGCGGCCTCCTTTAAGACAGCAATAAACAATGGGGTGCAGGCGGTGGTTGAAGTGTCCGCGGGACCGGTCAGCAAGGTATATTTAAAGCGTCTGGTGCGTCAGGACGAAACCGGAATCTGGTCGGTGGTCGGTTACGATCCGCGTTAAATATAACAGACCTCCATTCGAGCATACTACTAAAGGCCATCAACTGTATAACCGCAGTTGATGGCCTTGCGCTCGGAGGCGAGTGGGGATGGTTGCAAAGACTGACGACCCCATTGGGGGTCTTAAGCTGGCACGAGTTCTTTCTGTTGCTGCCTGGCCCAATGACGATGCTCCGCAATAGCGTGAATGAATTCCTGCGCAAAGTCTTTCAAATCGGAGCTATCTCTAATGGTTACAACCCCCGTATCGGAGAATAGTCCATGACTGTATGTTTCCGCCATGGAAATATGGTTGACATCAGCCGTTGTCAAGAGGTCAACACCTTCATTGGATGCGGCGATGGCTTTGCAGTGCTTAAAGGCTTCATTGATAAAATGAATGGCATCGCCCTGCTGCATCAGGCTGTCAATGCTTTTACGGCCTCCGGGCACATATACGGCATCGTGCAGAACCGACCCGGTAGTGCTGTAGCTTTCCTGTACCTCCAACTGGCGCCCGTCGGTGCTGGTAAGCATGCCCTGCTGCTTGCTGACGATTACGGGATGAACCGCCACTGACTGCAAGGCTTCCAGAACCTGTAGGATGTCATCGTGATTGTAGCCATTTTCCACCAGCACTGCCACTCTTCGGGTGTTCGGCAGTTTAGTGGTGTTTTCCTGGCTGACTGCCGGTGAAGAATAGGCAACGCCCGTACCGCCCGGCACTTCCGGAGGGGACACGCCGATGCCATGGGCGATTTCAATAGCTAACTGGGTATCCACATGGTTAAACATATTTACCACACGCTGGCGTATATTTTTATCCTTAACCTTCCCGACTTCAAAATGAAAGGCTTCGATAATATGTTTCCTCTCCACTGCAGACATACTGTTCCAGAACAGGGTAGCCTGGCTGTAATGGTCTGTAAAACTGACGCTGCGTTCGCGAATTTTCTTGCCTTCCACCTTTTCATTGTAATGAACATAGCCATTCTCGTGCTCCGGGGCAGGGTGGGGGTTGTTGCCCTGCATGCTGTTGGGAGAATAACTGACCAGGCCACGGTCGATGGTCATGCGATGATAGCCGTCACGCTGGTTGTTGTGGACTTGAGCAACCGGCCTGTTGATAGGAATCTCGTGAAAATTCGGGCCGCCCAGGCGGATCAGCTGGGTATCCAAATAGGAAAACAGACGACTCTGTAAGAGAGGATCATTGGTAAAATCAATCCCGGGAACTACATGGCCGGGGTGAAAGGCTACCTGCTCGGTTTCCGCAAAAAAGTTGTCAACGTTGCGGTTCAGGGCCATTTTCCCGATGCGGCGAACCGGCACCAGTTCTTCCGGCCAGAACTTGGTAGGATCAAGAATGTCAAAATCAAAGGCGAACTCCTGATCTTCTTCCAATACCTGAATACCCAGTTCATATTCGGGGTACTCTCCATCCTCTATGGCATTCCATAAATCACCGCGATGGAAATCGGGGTTTTTCCCTGCGATTTTCTGGGCTTCGTCCCAAACCAGGGAGTGCACCCCCAGCAGCGGTTTCCAATGGAATTTTACGAAACGAGCCTTGCCCTGCTCATTGATAAGACGGAAGGTATTGACGGCAAAGCCCTCCATCATCCGGAAACTGCGTGGAATGGCCCGGTCAGACATCAACCACATGATCATATGAGCCAATTCCGGAGTGCTGACCACAAAATCCCAAAAGGTATCATGGGCGGAAGAAGCCTGCGGCATTTCATGGTGCGGTTCGGGTTTGATAGCATGCACCACGTCGGGGAATTTAATGCCGTCCTGGATAAAAAAGATGGGGATATTGTTGCCGACTAAATCATAGTTGCCTTCTTCAGTATAAAACTTAGTGGCAAAACCGCGTACATCACGGACGGTATCCGCTGACCCACGGGAACCCACCACCGTCGAAAACCTTACGAAGACCGGGGTTTTAACGGCAGGGTCCTGCAAGAATCTGGCCTTGGTCAATTCTGTTAAAGGTTCATAAATTTGAAAGTAGCCATGGGCTCCAAAGCCGCGCGCATGAACTACGCGCTCGGGAATGCGTTCATGGTCGAAATGGGTGAGTTTTTCGCGAAAATGGAAGTCCTCCATTAGTGTGGGGCCGCGAGATCCGGCTTTAAGTGAATTATCCGTATCGGAAAGGCGCAGTCCCTGATTGGTCGTCAAGGGTTCCATATCGTGATTCATGCTAAAGATTTCCAGCTGTTCATTCTTGCTTTGCTCGTTTATTGAAGATTGTTCTTTCTGCTTTGTATCCATTCTTTCCTTCCTTTCTCAATATCTACACTTAGTGTGTTGGGGTGGGGCTTGAAATATTCGCAGTATATTTGTTATGCCACCGATTCCTAATGCCCCGGGGGGATTTGATTGCGTGTATATGAACCCGGCAGTCTCAAAGGGAGCCCCTGTAAGACCTGCGGAGCTGTTCTAAAACTAAAAATCCCCACCGGCCTCCTGACTTCACATCCTCTGTTAACCAAAAAATGACGCGGGGAAAAACTTCCCTGGCATCATTACCACAAATTACATAAAGGTCATAGCCAAATGTATGGCAAATTTGTAAATAGAACCAATTCTTTCATAGAGGAGGCAAGTCATGTTAAGAAAGCTAATTATTGCAACCATTTTGGGGGTAATGATTTCCGCATCCGGCACATCTGCCTCATGGGCGGCCAGCAGCATTGAGAGCCGCATACAGAGATACCAGGACAACTATGCGGCATATTTAAAAAACGACAAAGCCTTAGCTGACGCTTTTCTGGCCGGCTATAACAACAGTGAGGCCCAGGCCCTGGTAGCCCGGGCTATCTGGTATATGGAGCACGGTTATATGATATACGGTCACTACAAATACGGGGGCACCGGCTATATTGACTGTTCGATTTTCACTGCACTGCTTTACAAAGATTTTGGATATACCATAACCTCAGCTTCGAGGAAATATCCTCAGGTGGGCCGAAAAGTTGCCGGGGTATACTCCCGCGAAATTCCGGGCAGCGACAAATATGAACTGGTTGGCACCGAAAATCTCAGGCCGGGAGATATCTTCACCTTCTGGAAAAAAGACAGCAATGGCAGCGGTACTCACATCGGCCATGTGGCTATTTACATGGGGGAAATCAATGGGGAGCCCGCCATTATCCAGACCATTTCAGGCCGTCCTACTGCCATCGGCATCACCACCAGCTTCAAATACTGGTATGGGGAGCACTTTGTTGAAGCACGCCGGATTCTGGATGACTCCTCCCAGAGCCCGGAAAAACCGTGGCAGGCATCCCTTCCGGTTATCCCTGATAAATACCAGCTTCCCCCTCAGAAGCCGATAGTCCCGCCGGCAGAAAAATTCCTGAGCAACAAGGCCACATCACAATTCAGGGATATTGCCGCTCATTGGGCGGAAGAAGACATCCGTAAATTGATGAAGAGCGGAGTCTTGGAAGGCTATCCGGACGGAACATTCCAGCCCGACCGGCCAATTAGCCGGGCCGAATTCGCAGCCGCCCTGGTCAAAGCCTTTGACATCAGTAAGAAAACCGGCAAAGTATTTCTTGACACTTCGTCACACTGGGCCAAGGATTATATTTCCTCCGCAGCCGCCGGTGGCATTGTCAGTGGTTACAATTCCACCTTTTTCGGGCCTGACGACCCCATCACCCGGGAACAGATGGCGGTTATGACCGTGGAGGCGGCTGAAATCGATGCAGATGTCAAGGGCAGCCTGAAAGCTGCCTATGCTGACGGGGCCGCTATCTCAGACTGGGCGCAGGATGCGGTCCTGGCTGCCGGTCAAAAAGCTATCATCAAGGGCTACACCGACAATACTTACAAACCCGGGCGAGGAGCCAACCGCGCCGAGGCGGCCGCCGTTATCTCCCGGGCCTTAAGCCTCTAGGGCGAAATTCTTCCGGACCTCGCGCCGCATGGCCAAGATTTCGCCCAAAACATTTAAAATGCAGCTAAATACCTGTTTTAGGTTACAATGATTAAAAACGGGAGGTCGTTTTATGGATCAAAAGTTTGAGATAATTGAAACCGCCGCACAGCCGGTCCTGTCCGTCAGAAAAACTACTTCGGTGGCCCAACTGCCGCAAGAACTGGGAGCAGCTTATCACTCTATAATCACTTATCTTGGGGAATTGGGACAACAACCGGCGGATGCAGCCTTTGCATGTTATTACAATATGGACATGGAAAACCTGGATGTTGAGATGGGATTTCCAGTAGCCGCTGCCGTGCCTGAACAAGGCCAGATTAAAGCCAGTGAGATTCCCGCCGGCAAAAAGGCCACTGCTCTTTACGCCGGCCCTTACCAGGAAATGGGGCCCACCTATGAGGCTTTAACCCAGTGGATTAAGGATAACGGACACCAACCTACCGGGGTGGTATACGAGTTATATTACAATTCCCCTATGGAAGTGCCTGAAAGCGAACTCTTAACCAAGATAGTGTTTCTTTTAAAGTAATTGCCAATTGGAATTACATATTGCCCAATCACGTGTCAAGCGCTACGGCCTTGACACGTTTGGTTTTCATTTCCCTTGACCTCTCAAACGCCTCCCCGTACAATAAAACCGTATATCAGGTTATTATCTTTATAACTCCAGATTATAAATGTGCAGGATAGATCGAGCCGGGAATATTTTCAGTCTTATTGATGAAAGGAGACAATTACAGATGGCCACTTATCAAGAGATTAGGCAGATGTGGGCTGACATCGGTATGGACCTGGAAAAACATGATGAATTTCTTAATTCCTTTCCCATGGTTTTCAAAGAAATCCTGTTATCCCAGCAAAACCGCCCCCAAAAAATGAATTATTTCAGCAATGTGGTGAAAACCGTTCATGGTCAGAGGCCTTATGAGCTTTATGAATTCAAACAAAAGGGCGGCAAGATCTTCGGCACTTACTGTGTCTATGTCCCCGACGAAGTGCTTTGTGCCCTGGGGGCCGTTACTACCGGCCTGTGCGGCGGCGACGAGTTCTGGGTTCCGGGTGGTGAAAGCGTATTGCCCCGCAACACCTGCGCCCTGATCAAATCCTCACTAGGTTCGAGATTAGACCGCACCAGCCCTTTCTGCCAGCTGGCGGATATGTACATTGGAGAAACCACCTGCGATGGCAAGAAAAAAGCCTGGGAGATTCTGAGTCAATATAAGCCCATGCACATCATGGACCTTCCCCAGATGAAACGCGACCAGGACGTCCGGCGCTTCGCCGCAGAGATCTGGGATCTGGTCAAAATCGCTGAGGACATCACCGGGAATAAACTGACCGCGGAGAATCTGAGCCGGAGCATCCGCCTCATAAACGATAAACGCCGGGCTCTGCAGCGCCTGCACAGCACCCGCCAGGCTTCTCCGGTCCCTATCAGCGGGAAAGACGCCCTGACTGTCACCCAGGTGGCTTTCTATGACGATATACAGCGTTTCATAGACAATACCAATGTTCTCTGTGATGAGTTAGAAGAGAGAATCGCCCGCCATGAGGGGGTGGCTCCGGCCGATGCGCCGCGCATACTGGTCACCGGCAGTCCCATGGCGTTGCCCAACTGGAAAGTGCATCACCTGGTTGAGAGCAGCGGCGGGGCAGTAGTATGTGAGGAAATGTGCACCGGCACCCGCTACTTTGAAAACCTGGTAGATGAGACTCCCACTGATCTGGATGGGCAGATACTGGCTATAGCCAGCCGCTACATGAAAACCAACTGCGCCTGCTTCACAACCAACAGCGGCCGGGTGGATGACATCATCCGTCTGGTGCAAGATTACCGGGTGGATGGCGTAATAGATTATGCATTGCAGTTTTGCGGGCTGTATTCCATTGAAAGCCATCTGGTCAAAGCGGCCCTGCAGGACCGGGGCATACCCTTTATGCACCTGGAAACCGACTACAGCCCGGCCGACAGTGAACAGCTGCAGGTTCGTATCCAGGCGTTTCTGGAGATGCTGTAATAGCAGCCTTACCGGCTGCCGCCTCAGCGACGGCACACTCTACGCCCTGGGCGAGTGCCCGCAGTGCGGGAGCGTCATCTGGGCTGAAACCACCCGTTAAGCCATAATTATAAGATTATTGGAGAGGTTATTTATATGAAGAGAATTCTGGTCCTGATTTTGGTTTTATCACTATCAGTAACATTATGGGGATGTCAGAGCAGGGCGGGCAACCAGCCGCCTTCGACACCGCCGGCCAGCGGTGAACCCGATACTTCCGGCAACCAGGGCCAGTCAGACCCCGGCGAAAATACTCCTCCCGCAGGCCAGAGCGCAGCCAGTTTGGGAGGGCTCAGGCTGGGAATGACCGTATCTCAGCTGGACAGCCTGTTAGGGCAGGATTATACTGAAAAACTGGTTGATGAAGGCGGACATTTCAGAGAGCCGTTTAAGATTCGCAGCTATGCGGAGGACTGCCAGGTGGTCGTGGGACAGACTTCCGGAAAAGTCCTGCAAGTTGATGTATATTCCGCCCTTTATCCCACCAACCTGGAGATTAAAGTGGGCGACTTGAGCCGGGATGCCCTGCAGAAATACCGGGCACTTTATAAAGAGTGGGTGGGCAACCAGAGCGATCAGCCTTTAGCCGGTTGGTTTGAAACCGAGCCCGGCGTCCTGGTTATCTTCTCCAGTATGGAAAACCATGACCGCATCAATCAGAACCTGCAGCCTGATAGCAGAATAACCGCCATAACTCTGGGCGGCGCACAATATTTCGATTAAAGGTCAGATTACAATAATGGTTGTATTCCTGGCATAGGGTGGACCGCCTTAGAGCCCTCGAAAACGCCGTCAGATTATAATAACGGTGGTATTCCTGGAGCTAAAGCTTAAAACTTTTCATGACCGCGCGGCGGGCCACAGCCAGTTCATTTGAAAACCTTACCCCCGGTCCATCTATGCTCTTCTCACGGCTTGCGTCCGGGTATAATTTGGGGTATGCTGGTAATCGAACCAGCCGGGTTTTCATATCATGTATCATTTATTGAAGATAACGGCTGGTTTAAGGAGGATGGCTATGTCAAACCAAGAGAAAATAATAATAGAGATATTAGCGGGTTCACAAGGGGAAATCCACGGCTGTGAAGGTTGTACTGCAGGGGGCTGCTGCGGCACAGAAGACTACAGCGCGACAACCAGAATGGTCGCCGAAGTGCTGCAGGAGCAGTATGGCGACAAGGTGGAGGTAAGATACGTCGATGTCGAGCAGACCGGACTGAAGGCCTATCCCAAGATTCTCAACATACTTTCGGTGGGCTACAAATATCCCATCACGGTGATCAACGGCAAACCGCGACTGGCCGGCGGGGTAAGCCTGGATCAAATCAGGAAACTGGTGGAAGAGGCCATTGACGAGCCACAGGATTAGATTTTGATCGCAACAGCCGGGTCAAGCCCGGCTTTATTATATTAGACCATAAAGGGGTATAGAACATGTCAGTAATGCCGGAAGCGCAAGATCAGGGCAAAAGCTATCACATCTTAACCTATGGCTGCCAGATGAATGTGCGTGATTCAGAAGTTATAGCCGGCCTCCTGGAAGGCTGTGGGTACCATTCGGCGCCCAGCCCGGAGGAAGCCTCCTTGATTGTATTCAATACCTGCAGCGTGAGGCACTCGGCAGAGAACAAGGTATTCGGCAAGCTGGGCGAAATCGCGGCCTTGAGGCGCAAAGACCCCTCTAAACTGGTGGCTTTTGGGGGATGCATGGCTCAGCTGGCTGAAGTGAGACAAATACTCAAAAAGCACCATGTAGACATAATTTTCGGAACACTTAATATACATGAGCTGCCCGGCTTGATCCGTCGAGCTGAAGAAGGCCGGCATCCGGTGGTGCAGGTGTGGGATAAGGAAGGCGCCATCATCGAGCCCTTGCCGTCGCGACGCTCCGGGGGTTTTAGCGCCTTTGTCAATATCATGTTCGGCTGCAATAATTTCTGCAGCTACTGCATCGTGCCCTATACCCGCGGCAGGGAGCGCAGTAGGGAAGCGGAAGATATCGTCAATGAGATCAGGAAATTGGCTGAAGCAGGCTATAAAGAGGTTACCCTGTTGGGGCAAAATGTCAACTCCTATGGCAGGGGGCTTAACGGGTCCGTCGACTTTCCCGATCTGCTCAATATGGTGTCAGAGATAGATGGAATTGAGCGCATACGCTTCACCACCTCGCATCCCAAGGACCTGTCGGACAAACTGATCGATACCGTGGCCGACAACCCCAGGGTCTGTGAACATATTCATGTGGCCATGCAGTCAGGCAGCAACCGGATTCTACAACTTATGAACCGGGGCTACACCCGGGAACACTACCTGGAGAGGGCTCTGGCCCTGCGCGAGCGGGTCCCGGGAGTGGCCATAAGCACTGATATCATCGTTGGTTTTCCCGGTGAAAGCGAACAGGATTTTGCCGACACCCTGGACATGGTTCAGAAAGTACGCTTCGACTCGGCTTTTACCTTTATGTATTCTCCCCGCACCGGCACGAAAGCGGCCGAGATGGAAGACCAGCTCCCCGTCGATATCAAGCGCAGCCGGTTGCACCAGTTGACTCAGCTGCAATACGGGATCGCCCTGGAGATCAACCGTAGCCTGGAAGGCAATTGTGAACAAGTCCTGGTGGAAGGTCCCAGCAAGACCGACCCCAGCAGATTGACTTCACGCAGCCGCACCAACCGCATTATTATTTTTTCTGGGCCTGACAATATCGCTGGCCAGACAATCCGTGTTAAAATAACAGAAGCCAGGACATTTTCGCTATTTGGCAAAATAGCAGAAGATTGCGGCCTTTAAAGATAGGAGGCAGATACCCTTGCACAGAGACGCCATTATTAAATTAGCCATGGATCTTGGATCGTCCATAGCCGAATCCGATGAACTCATGGAAGTAAAAAAGCTGCAGGATCAATTGCAGGCAGACGAAACTGCGTTTGGTCTGGTGATGAAATACCAGGCTGCTCGAATGAATCTTGAAAACCAGCAGCGGGCCGGGCAAAATATCACCCCCCAGGATGAAAATCATCTCAGCATACTGGAGCAGCAGATGCAGAACAATGCCTTGATACAGCAGGTCATGGATGCACAGGACAGATTCAACAATCTGATGCAGGCAGTGTACTATGCCATGAATCAGAGCCTTTCGGGCGGGTGCAGTCCCGATGGGTGCGGCGGTTCATGGCATAGTACACTGCCTG
>NZ_DCEA01000056.1:4747-4990 GCF_002316705.1 Syntrophomonas sp. UBA1041 | reverse complement strand
ATTCAGGAGTTTATGATTGTACCGGCAGGGGCTCCTAACTTTGCTGAAGCCCTGCGTATGGGGGCGGAAATCTATCATACTTTAAAAACCGTTCTTAAAGACCGGGGATTGAATACCTCTATAGGAGATGAGGGAGGCTTTGCCCCCAGCTTGAAGACGAATGAAGAAGCCTTAGCCCTTATAATAGCAGGTATTGAAAAAGCTGGTTATAAACCCGGGGAGGATGTCTTCCTGGCCATGGAT
>NZ_DCEA01000056.1:4331-4584 GCF_002316705.1 Syntrophomonas sp. UBA1041 | reverse complement strand
AGGATGTCTTCCTGGCCATGGATCCCGCTGCAACTGAATTCTTCCATGACGGCAAGTATGTTTTTGCCAGCGAAAATATCTCCCGCTCTCCTGACGAAATGGTTGATTTTTATGCTGGATTGGTTGATAGATTTCCAATTGTGTTGTTGGAGGATGGCCTCGCCGAAGACGATTGGGAAGGGTGGAAGCTCCTGACCGAACGTTTGGGACACCGGATTAAGCTTGCGGGTGACGATATCTTTGTAACCAATCC
>NZ_DCEA01000056.1:3661-4179 GCF_002316705.1 Syntrophomonas sp. UBA1041 | reverse complement strand
GACGATATCTTTGTAACCAATCCTGAAAGGTTCAGGCGCGGCATTGATGGTGGGATTGCCAACAGCATACTTATCAAAGTCAATCAAATCGGTACGGTTACTGAAACCTTGAGGACTATTGAAATGGCTAAGAAAGTTGGTTACCGGACTCTGATTTCCCATAGATCAGGCGAAACAGAAGACTCGTTTATTGCTGATTTAGCCGTTGCTGTTAATGCGGGCATGATTAAAACAGGTTCACCGGCCAGGTCTGATCGTGTGGCAAAATATAACCGGCTGCTTCGTATTGAGGAGCAGCTGGGCAATGCCGCACAATATGCGGGAAGGGCGATGTTTGAAATTAAATAAATCACCTGGCTATTCGAGGAGGGAGAAATTTGCTGGAAGTGGACATCCCCGGTAGGGGTTTATTGAAACTCACTCACCTCTTATTAGATGTTAATGGGACGTTAACCGTGGATGGAATATTAATACCAGGCGTTAAAGAGCGCGTCGAACTGCTAAAAGATTTACTGAGT
>NZ_DCEA01000056.1:3086-3476 GCF_002316705.1 Syntrophomonas sp. UBA1041 | reverse complement strand
TTCACCTTCTAACGGCAGACACCTTTGGCAGAGGGGTTGCTGTGGCATCTGAATTAAGAACCCGATTTAAGCGGGTTGATTCCACTCAAGGAGGCCTGGACAAGAAGGATTACCTGTACAAATTGGGGAGGGGAAATACGGCAGCTATCGGCAATGGGTACAATGATATTTACATGCTGCAAGACGCCGCTCTGGGCATAGCAGTGATAAACAACGAAGGCTGTGCGGCGGAAGCTATACGCCGAGCGGATATTTTGGTCAACAATGTGGTTGATGCTTTAGATCTATTGATCAATCGCAACCGCTTGATAGCGACTTTGCGTGCTTAATTCCATATGGTTTGCGGCGGGGGAGATGTAATTTATGCTTTGCAGGACCGGACATTTTGCT
>NZ_DCEA01000056.1:371-2840 GCF_002316705.1 Syntrophomonas sp. UBA1041 | reverse complement strand
GATGGGGGGGAGAGAATTGAAGCTCAACTATGAAAAACCGCAGGTAATCGTTCACGGCAATCTGCAGGAAAAAACCGCTGGGGTTTCTCCGTCTGCTCCTATTTAGGAAGGTATAGGAAGGTAATCGATAAAGACTTCCCGCGCAACCCCCGGGAGATTGTTTGCGAGTGACTGGGATCACATAGGTGCAACTCTTTAATATGGGAGGTTGATGAACATGAAACCTGTTTATGAAAAACCTCGGGTTAACCTGTGGGGAGACCTCAACAACATCACCCGGGCAGTGATCAGCGACGTTTAATGTGTGGGTCTTTTACATTAGGCACCGGTGCAACCAGCAAACCGGTGTTTTTCTTGTCTTTCTGCTGCTTCTCAAATCCGCCGGCACATCTCATTCGGCCTTAGCGCCAACCAATCATTCATAAAAAACCCCTTTATATACAGTCATATCCAGCATTAACACTATGAAACATCGGACCTGCTACTGAATAATGAAATTTTGGCAAACATATAAATAGACTAACTTTTAAGTAGGAGGCCATTTATGGTTTACGAATTGCAGGTTATTACCATACGGGCAAATAACCGCCTGGGGGAATTGATCAACGAGCGGCTGGAGTGGATAAAACAGCGGGGTTACCAGGTAGAGATCATTTCCGAACATCTGGACGCAGACATGGACAGTATGATCTTCAGACTGCATGAGAGCGGCCGGGATGAGGACGTTTTTCACACCGGCGATATCGTCTACATCTGTAAGCACCAGCTGGCTGAAGCCATTGCTGAGCATATCGTTACCGCCTGGGAATCACGTTTGTTATGGCGTGAAATACAGCGCACCTGTCGTTCGTTGTCTCCTGATGATAAAAACCGTCTTTTGGGCAAAGCCGAGGAATTCATCAAATGTTGTCACTCCAGCGAGAGCTTGAACCTGCTCATGAATTTCGGCCGCAAGAGCCGCATCGCCAACCGGATTATGGGCTATATCGAGGACGCGCCCCAACTGGTGGTGGAAGGCTTTATCACTTTTTGGATGCAGGATTACCTGACTGAAATAAAATTCGCCGTAGAAGTCGCCATCGAGGAACTGCGCAATGAGAAGGAATATAATGACTTCGTGAACCTCCTGCGCTATTTCGTGGAAACTCAGCCCCCCAAGGTACAGGAGGTAAACCTTATGATGAGCAATAATGGCGTATTCTACCTGTGGGACAGCGCCGGAACCAAAATCGATGAAAACTATATCAACTACTACCTCGAGGATATGCTGTCAGAGGAAATCGACCTCGATGATGTCCTGGTCAGTATTTTAGTAACCGTTGCCCCCCGGCGCATAGTCATTCATGAGAGCAGTCCGCTGCCCCCCAAGGAATCTGTGACTATGATCCGCAATGTATTTCAAGACCGCATCGTCACCTGCCAGGGGTGCGAACGCTGCGGACAGTTGCAGGGCCATGAAGCCGGCCTGCGCAATCCTTAACCACTTAAGCCCCCGGCCTCAAACTTACCGGTCCGCCCCCAACCCCTCTTTATTGCGACTGCCCGGGAAATCTGCTATATTTGTTTAAAACAGTAAGGTGGCCTATGAGTCTTGCAGCTATTGACTATCCCTTTGATCGGCGCCTTTATTGGATATATTACCAATGTTTTTGCCATCAAGATGCTTTTCTGGCCCAGGCAACCGGTCAACCTGGTTTTCTTTGAAATGCAGGGAGTGCTCCCCAAGCGGCACCGGGATATCGCCAGCAGTATCGGGGAGATTGTTGAAGAACGGCTCTTGTCCATGGATGACTTCTTTGACAGTGTTGACACCCCGGAACTGCGCCACCGCATTTTGGACGAGGTAGTGCAGGCTCTAAAAAAGCGGCTGGGTACGACCCTGTTGCGCATCACCCCGGACAGGTTGTACCGGTTGATCGAGGAAAGCCTGGAGAAAATCGTGCGCCAGGAAGCTGATCGTATAATCCACCAGGCGATCGAAAGCGGCCGCGCATCCATTACCGCCGAGATCAGCGTGAAGCAGATGGTAGAGGATAAGATCAACGCTTTTGAACTCAATGAACTGGAAGTGATGATTCGTCAGGTATCCCAGACCGAATTGAGGTTTATCGAGATATTAGGTGGCGTCCTGGGTTTCTTGTTAGGTTTAGTTCAGGTGGCCATCCTTTTAATTTTTCCACGCTGACAGATTGCAGGCAGGAGGTATTTGAAAAATGGTATCAGTAAAATTAAAAGACGGTAGTGAACGGCAGTTTCCAGAAGGAACCACCCTTTTGCAGGCAACTGAAAGTATTAGCAAGAAGTTGGCCAAAGAATCGCTGGCAGCCCGTTTCAACGGCAGCCTTACCGATTTGAACCGGCCCCTGCATGAAGATGGGGTTTTAGAGCTATTGGGCTTTGAAGAGCAATCCGGTCAGGATGTTTATCGGCACAGCTCTTCACATATCATGGCCCAGGCGGTCAAACGGC
>NZ_DCEA01000056.1:0-163 GCF_002316705.1 Syntrophomonas sp. UBA1041 | reverse complement strand
CTGGCCATCGGCCCGGCCATCGACAAGGGCTTTTATTATGATTTCGACAGCACTCATACCTTTACCCCCGAGGATTTTGCCGCCATTGAAGCGGAAATGAACAATATCATCAAAGCGGACTATCCCATTATCCGCAAAGAAATGCCCCGCGAGGAGGCCATCC
>NZ_DCEA01000109.1:8821-9482 GCF_002316705.1 Syntrophomonas sp. UBA1041 | reverse complement strand
CTACGTTATCAAGAGATTTTATCGTCAAGGGTGTCGGTAAAATGCTTGCCCTAAAGGTTTCAGACGGTTCTGTTGGTGGTTATCTTGGGCACCTGGGCGATATGAGTGTGTCCTTGAAGTTACCTCGCAATGCAGTTTATGGCGGCGATGGATTATGGCCTATTGGATTTACAGAAGGCGACCGCTCGGGTAGTATCGCCTTTACCAACAACAAATTTAATTTGGACCAAATCGCTCTGGCTGCGGGCGGAACTGTTACTCGCGGTACCTCGGTTGATATTATGGAATTTGATGAACCTCATATGGTCCCCGCCGATACAGCTTATACGGTTGATTTGAAATACAAGACTGATGCAAAAACAACCGCCGCGCTTGGCAAAGTTAAAGTATTTTTCGCAGATGGTACTCCCTGTACTTTGGTTGAAAGCGCGCCTGCTGCCCTTGGCGAATATACCTATGCCTCAGGTGTACTAACCTTCGCCGCAGCTTCCGCAAGCAAGGCCATCTTAGTAGACTATCTCCATGCTGTTACTGCAAGCGATAAGGCCGGTATTGTATCAACTGCTCTCGCTTTCCCTGTTGAGATTTATCATAAGGGGATATTTGTTGATGATGTAAATGGTGCGCAGATGGGCTTACAAACCTATGCCCCCAATATTAT
>NZ_DCEA01000109.1:2089-8610 GCF_002316705.1 Syntrophomonas sp. UBA1041 | reverse complement strand
GACCCGCAGACCGGGGCAAATGTTATTGAATTTGCCGATTATCTTGTAGCTTAATCCCCCGTTGGAGTCATTAACCAGCGGATGACCTCTGCCCATGTCCCGGTTTCTCTCCTGCCGGGGCGTGGGTGATTTATTTTGGGAGAGATATATTTTGAAGGGAGAAATGACAAATGGATGAAATTAACGAAGCTTTAGGTAAGGGCAAAAAGTTTACTGTCAACGGGCAAGAATATCTGGTCAATCCAGCCCCGATAGAAGAACTGGAAGAACTTATGGAGAAACATAATAAGCTCGTTGTTCTAGAAGGCAAGTTTGCCTGGAATTACGTTAGCCTGCCTAATGAGAAGCCAGAGGCTAAAAAAGAACGTATTGCTGCAATTATGTATATCTTGGACAGAGCTTTTGGTGGCAATTTGAAACCCGAAGTGATCGGCAAGATTGATCGCGTGACCGCCGAGGAAATTATAAAGTTTTTTCTGGGAGAGTAGTATTCCAAAGCTAGATGAAAAAGAAAACGAAGAACCGCCTGAACCAGGGAGTTTTAAAAGAGCAATGGCAAAACTGGCTCTTAGGTTGGGTGGTTACGATAAAGTGCGAAAATTAACCTTGCTGCAAGTACAAGCTATGTTAAAGGAAATAGTTGACGAACAGTTATTTTTGGCAAAAATTCATGGTTGCGAAGTTGGGGAAGAAAATCAACTACACGAAGCAACAAGTAGCGACATAGCCGCACTAATGAAGTTTGTTGGCAAAAAGGGATAAGCGGGCGAGATTGAGGGTTATAAAAGAAGGTGACTAACGACTTCCGATATACGCACCCAGCTTAAACACAGCATAAAAAACAGAAAATAATATAGCGAATATAGCCGTATTACGGTAATAGTCCTTCATTAGTTCACTGCCAATTCTGCCGAAGAGGAATGAGACTTCCGATAGTCAATAAGAGATTTATTAATCCGTGATGCTAATGTCCCCATATTTGTTCCGGAGAACACCATGTCGTAGTTTACCCCTTCTTCTTCACAATGAATGACTAAATATTCTACCCGGTGAACAGTCTGCTTTTTAGCGGCAAGTGCGAATACTCCTAAAAGAAGAATACGGCCAGCGGTAATATCACTGGTTATTTGCTCATGGTTCTTAACTTCCACGGATTTGATATTGGTCCATTTGGTGAGATGCGTCCTGCTGCCGGTAAATGCAAGGCCGTTTTCCCTCGGCTTAATATAGCCATTTGCGGCTGAATCAATATGGGGACTGCCGCCCAAATATTCAATGCTCGAATGGCCCGTTTGAGCCATAGTCGCGTTGCGCTTGTTGTCTTTACTTGTTTCAACTAATCCGACAATTATTAAACCCAATATAGCGAACAAAATAATATAACCCCACATAAATATATCCCCCCCCTTTTAATAACAGTATATGTCAATTTGAAAATTATAGCAATAATGGCTCCGACAGGGGGCTTTTTTTTGTTGCCTGAAAGGTGGTGATAACAATCGTATTTGTTCAATGCGCTAATTGCGGAAAACAGATTGAAACATATCCTAGTAGAGTGAAGAAAAACAAGGAAAGACACTCTAATTTTTACTGTTCTAAAGAATGTAAATCGGCTTATTGGAGACAGAAAAGAATAGGAGAAAATAATCCCAAAAGTAAACCCAAAATCATTGTAAAATGCGCTTGGTGTGGAAAAGACATATCGTTACCTTCTTGGCGTTTGAAGAAGGCTAAAAGACATTTTTGTAATACTCAATGTAAGGGGGATTGGCAGTCTGAACATAATAAGGGGCCATCATCTCCTTATTATAAAAAAGAAAGTCATATTATAACGGAGTGCGATTATTGCGGTAACCAGTTTGAAATAGTTGCGAGCCAGTACAAAAAGTCCAAAAAACATTATTGTTCAAAACAATGTTGTGATGATTCAAGGCGAGGCGAGAAACACCCTGAACGCAAAGCAAAGCTGCATAAATGTATATGCCCAATATGCGGAAAAGAATTTTATCAGTCTAAAAATGCCAAAAATCAAAAAAAGACATGCTCTCATGAATGCGCGGTAACTTTAAGGGCGAAGAAGCGAAATAGACATGTCGTTTTAACCTGTCAGTATTGTGGAAAAGAATACAGTGTTCCCAATTGTGAAAAAGAACGCTCCAAATATTGTAGCCGAAGTTGTTTGGCATTAGCCAAAATGGTTGATGGACACTCTGATACATTGCCGGAAAGGCTTACCGCAAAGAAACTTGGAGAACTAGGGGTTAGCTTTATACCACAATACCCAATTGATCGCATGAAGGTGGACTTTTATTTGCCGGATATGAATATGGTGCTTGAAGTGTATGGTGATTATTGGCACGGTAACCCAGGAAAATACCCCTCACGTTCGATGTTAAATGATGTCCAAAAGCAAAACATAAATCGTGATCGCAAAAGGCGAAAGTTTTTAGAGAAATCTGGCTATAAATTCGCGTACATATGGGAGACCCAAATAAAAGAAACCCCAGAGGTTTTGAGTAAACTTTTGGCCCTAAATTAAAACCACTGTTGGCACCGTAAAAGGTGTTTTTTTATTTTCTGGAAAGGTGGTGAATAAATGGCAGACAATATAAATCCTGAGAATGCGATATTAACTAATCTTGTATTCGGCATTAGTAACATCAAAGCTCAGATGGAAGCTATCGAAGCTATGGCGAATAAAACCGCGCTGACTGTACAGGAGGCCTTTGCTAAAACACAGTTGAACGCTGGTACTGGTGCGACTGATACTGTGGCAAAAGCAGGGAAGGTTACCGCCTTACAACAGTCCAAAATAGAAGCCGTTCGGAAAGAAAGTGAAGCTAAACAGACGGCAATTTTAGCAGAAAGTGCTGCTAAACAAGATGCTATTGTAAATGCATCTACTAACGCACAAGTATTAGCTCGCGAAAAAGCAGATGCCGCGATTATCACAAGCGCGGCCAAGACACAGGCAGAAGTAGAGGCGATTCAAGCTCGTGCAAGTATAAGCACTGCTAAAGCAGGCGTATATGATGCTAGGTCAAGTGCAATTTCAGCCGAAAGTACGGCAGCAATAGAAGCACAAAATGCTAAAACACTTGCGACGGTAGAAAAAACAGAAGCACAAAAAGGTGTTATTGTTGCTAAAGGTGAAGCAGAAGTATCCTCTATTCGTGCTAAAGAAACCTTAACACAACAAAAAATAATTAAAGAATCTTCCGCTGTTCAACTAGCAACCGTTAAAAAGCAGGTAGAGCAAGAAAAACTCTTATATATGCAGTCCCGACGAGCAGCCTTCGAGCAAAAGCCCCAAGGTATGGCAGGTCTAATGGAGCGCAGACTCTCATGGCTTGGTACGGGTGCGCTTGTTATGGGAGGCTTGGCTGGCGTTGGTGAAATCGCCTCCACCATTAAAGATGTTGAATTCGGCATGACCACCATTGCCCGTGTAACAGAGGATGTTAATTTTAACTTCAAGGGTATGCGGGACGAGCTGCAGCAGTTAGGCGTCACTTATGGTGATGTGTGGGCCGACGTTAGCGATATTGCCATTCGCTGGGCGCAGGCCGGTTATGACCAAGCAGAAACATTGGAATTAACCAAAGATTCGTTGCTGGCACTAAATACCGCTGAATTAAACAGCGAACAAGCTTGGGCAGCATAACTGCCTACAGGCGTTCTATGAGGCAACTCATAGAATCATTACCGGGTGAATTGCTGGAATGCCCTGGAGAGCTTACAGAGCTACTGCGTAACCGAAAGGTAAGCGTGAATGCGGCTTGACCATAAAAATCTGTAAGATTGGGCAACCATGCAGCCAATCTCCTGTCCGAAAGGTGGAGAAGGTTCAACGGCCAGGATATACCACCTAAGTCTTATGATATGGTGATGAAATCCGTAGGGAGTAATCCCGAAGCGTCCGGCATCCTCGTTGTGGGATGAAGACATGGTCTATCCCTTGTTGAAAAATAAGGTAGTAGAGACAAATGGAATGATAGCTATAATGTCCCAATGGGGACTTACAGCGGATGAATTACTGCCCACTATTGATAAAATCAATAAAGTAGCAGATGACTTCGCTATTACTTCGACAGACTTAGTGGCGGGTTTACAGCGTTCCTCTGGCGCGGCGAAGGTGCTGGGCCTAACCATGAATGAAACAATTGCCATACTTACCACCATGCGTGAAGCAACCGGCAGAACCGGTAAAGAGGTTGGTAATGCTCTTAATTCTATTCTGTCCTTTATGCAGCGTGACAAAGCTATCAGCACCTTTGAAGATATGGGAATACAGGTATTTGCTGATGAAGCTAAAACTCAGTTCCGCAATGTTATAGAGATATTTGACGAGATGGCCGCGAAATGGCCGCAAATGGGTAAGGCGGCACAGGATGCGCTAACTTCCGAAGCAGAAGCGGCAGGGCTATTCAGCGAAGAAATGGCTAATGCCGTTGGCGTGCAAGGCCAATGGAACGACCTGCAACAGCGCGACTTATCGCAGGCAGCTGCCGGTGTTTATCGTCGTAATTATTTATTGGCTTTACTTCAAAACTGGTCAAAAGTGGATGAGGTATTAATTTCTCAGGAAAACAGTCTAGGCTATTCCATGAAAGAGAATGAGCGCACCATGCAGACGCTTGATAAGCAGGTTGAGGTATTAAAAGCATCTGCCGAACAGTTAGCCGTGGCATTGGGTGACGCTGGCCTGCTTAATGAATTGACCGCCTTAGTTGAGGGCATAACCGATGCAGTTCAATGGTTCAATAACCTTGATGATTGGGCGCAGACACTTATCCTCACCTTTGCCGAAGTAACATTGGCAGTTAAACTACTTAGTTTTGCATTGAAGGGATTAGGTGTTTCTGGAGCTATTGGCGCAACAGGTGGATTATTAGCAGGTTGGTCCGTTCCTATTGCCGCGACTACCGCCGGAGCGAGAACCCTAGTTTCCGTATTAGGCGTTTTGCCAACTATCCTTGGGAATATAGGCAAAGGTATTGCCGCCGCTTTTGGCGGCCCCGCCGCTGTTGCTATAGTAGCCGCTGGTACTGCCGCTGGTTTTATCGCCAGAGAAGTTCATAAGGCCGGGGAAGAACTACAAACGCAGGCTACCATGGCAGAGGGCTTGGCTAAAGAGTACGATTCTTTGACCACAAAAATGGACGGTATGACTAAAGGGACAGAAGAATATAACGAAGCTGCCAAAGAATTGAACACTCTAAAAGGCAATATAGCCAATTCCATACCCAGCGTAATTGATGGGTATAACGACGAAACCGGCGCAATTGAGATTAACCGCAAGGCTATGCAGGATTTAATTGATGCTGGCGAGGAACTCCGTAAATCTCAGACAGATAATAGTAAAGCATTGGATGCTGAAATACAGCAGTTAGAAAAAGAGCGAAAAGAACATGAAGCCAATGCCCAGAAGTACGAATCTTCGCAGGGTGTATTACAGGATTTGGCCGACCGCAGGGAAGAACTGACAGCTACTTTAGCTAAACAAAGTAAAGGATCTGAAGAAGCTAAAAATACTCAGGAAGCATTAGGCGAAACTGAAAGGCTTATAGCCGATATTGCCCAGGAAGCCGGGCTAAAACGTAATGCTACCGTAGACCAAATAATGGCAAAGTTAAAAGAACTGTCAGCGGCAGAGAAACAGGCTTCTATTGATACCCAGATAACAGAAGCAGAAAAAACACAGGCCGTTATAAACAATAGCTATCGGAGATTAAATGCTCTCAGCGAAGAGATTAAGGCTAATAAGGCGTTGCTCCCCGGTGGTAGTCAAAACAAATACATTCCTGGCTTTTTGAAAGGCAAATATAATTATCTTCCGGGCGGCGAAGGCTGGATTAGAAAAGAATTAAGTAATGACCAGGAAGAAGCAGCCAAAGTTAATAAAGAACTTGCCAAAACCAAAGAAACATACGATAAACAATTAGCCGCTATTAACAATTCTCAAAATGCACTTAACGCCCTTAAAGCAAATGCGATTACAAGTAAATCCAGCGGCGGCGGTGGCACTCCCAGTTCTTCCAGTTCCGGCGGCGGCTCTTCCTCCAAAACCGATGCCGTGGCTAAATACCTCGAAACTCTCTCTGATGCGGCCAATCAATTTGATATTATTAATAACCAAATTGCATCCTCGCTTGATTCTGTGAATAACAAACTAAGTATTGCCGGTACCGAATATGATTACCTAAATGGCAAGGTAGAGGATGGCACCGCAACCGCCGCAGATTATGCCCGAATGCAAGAGTTGGTGGCAGTCAAGTCTGCCTTAATTAACGATGAACAAACCCGGCTCACGGCGGCAAATGAGCAGTATAGGCAGCAGATTGGCGCACTCACTCCCTTGTTGGCAAAAGCTACCTACGCGTATCAACAGTACGCCAAGGCCGGGGATGCAGATCACACAGAGGACGCGGCGCAGGCAGTCTCTTCCCTTCAAGGCGAGATTGATAACCTGACTAATTCCATAGCTGAAAACACTCAGAAGTTATGGACTAACAAGAGCG
>NZ_DCEA01000109.1:0-1890 GCF_002316705.1 Syntrophomonas sp. UBA1041 | reverse complement strand
GGCTTGGATGCAGCACATGGATGCTATTGGGCAGATGAATGATACGTTGAAGGCTAGTGTTTTGGCTGGTTTCGATGAAGAGTTATTGACCCAACAGCAAATATGGGAGTTAGAGGAAGAAGAATACCAAAATCGGTTGGACCGGCTCGAATCTGAACGGGACAAAATCAAGGAAGCTTATGATGAGCGGATGCAGCAGTATGAGGACGAGATCGATGCCAATGAAGAATTAATCGAAAAGAAAGAATCTGGCATTGATAGTTATCGTGAAGGGATACAAGAGCAGATTGATGCTATTCAAAGGCTGATGGATTTACTGGATGAAGATGCCGAATCAGAGGACCGGGAAGAAGCCGAACGGCAGCATAATAAAAAAATCGCTGACCTCATGGAAGAGCGCATGTATCATGAACTCAGGACCGGCTTGGAGCATCAGGAATCTATTACGGATATCGACGAGCAAATAGCTGAAGAAAACCGCTCCTGGCAGTTACAGCAGAACGATTGGGCGCGCGAAGATCAGAAGAATGCTTACCAAGATCAGATTGATGCCTTGGAAGAGAAGGCCGATGCTTACGAAGCTTCTGCAAGGAAAGAAATCAATCGGCTTAAGCAAACTAATGAAAACAAAAAACAGGAAATGCAGAAGTTCTACAACCAGCTCGACAATCTGTTAAATGATAGCAACCTCCGCATGATGGCCGCTTCGCAAGAGAACGGCGAATCTTTTATTGAGCGCATGGCCGAAATAGCCCGGCGCGCTACACAGGCATTCGACGACAATTATAGCGTGGATAAGGTTATTAGCGGAGCAAAAGACTTAGTTGGAGATGCAGAGGATTCCGACAGTAGTTCTGGCGGTGGTTCTGGTCGTCCTTCAAAACCAACGCAAAGGGTAATCGCTTCCGTCTCTGCCGGTCAGTATGAGAACATAAATGGTTACACCTATATGTGGTCGCAGAATCTAGCTGGATTGTTCGGTAAAACTGCGACATGGAATCAATCGAACGGCACTGTAACCATTGGCAGTAAGACATTCACGCCCTATAAGAACGTTAATGGCAAGACTTACCTTGGCATACGCCAAGTAGCAGAAGCCTTTGGCTATTCCGTTAAATACGATGAAGCCAGCGGTGTTGTTACTATTTTGGATAAGGCTCACACCGGTGCATATGTGGCTCAGAGCGGAGCAGCTGAACTGCTTAAAGGCGAAAGAGTGTTATCGCCCGACCTTACCGTTAGTTTTGACAGGTTGGCGACGGCAATTCTAAAGGTGCCTGATGTCAGTATGATAGGTTCAGGAGATTACAGTTCCCTTGAACGAAAACTCGACCAGTTAATTGCCGTTATGAAGACAAGGAATCTGAACATTGATAAGGCCGTAAATATTGAACACGCTTCGTTCGAGGACAGGGCCGACATGCAGGCGTTTGGTATTGAGACACGGTCGATTCTAACGGCAAAGGGCTAGGGGGTGATGTGATATATGGCTTTTAATGTAGATGAAAACGGATACCTTCAACCGCTCGGCGTGAAGGTTACTCGGGGGGTTGAATTTACCCGAAACTTTAAGGACTATTCAGAAGAGGTACCGGGCAAAGACGGTGAAATATTATTTGGTGTAGATATGGAGGCAGGGCTTATATCCCTGCCTTGTTTTGTGGAAACAACCCCTGATACTTGGGACGCAAAGGAAGCTGAAATTATGGGTTATCTTAATCCCAAGCTGGGGGTGCAGACATTAACTTTCGCCAACAGGCCGGGTAAGGTTTATAACGTGCTGTATGTCGGACAGTTGAAGTTTGCGGAAGAAGGACCGGGTTATCGTATGTTCACTATCCCTTTTAAGATGCATAACCCATTAATATCTGCGTCAACGCAAAGCTCATT
>NZ_DCEA01000029.1:3003-3957 GCF_002316705.1 Syntrophomonas sp. UBA1041 | reverse complement strand
ACATTATGAGTTAGTAGTAACAGATGATATCGCATGGCTGCTGTACGCAATCGATATTATTAGAATCAAGACATGGATCAAGTACCTAGTTTTCTTCATAACATAACATCCCTTCGGTGACATGTTTCCATGCCCACCATTGTCAACACTCATCCAGCTGGGTCAGTCGCAAATCCTTGTCAAGTATGGGTTATCACCAATTATAATAATGATAAATTCCAAACAAATTCGCGTACTCGGCGTCCAATTATATATAAAAATGATATTGACACCAAATATAGAATAGTTTATTGTTACAAAACCATAATGATAGGTGACATGGCTACTATTCTATAGACTGGGTATCAAAATCCTTCGGTTCTAATGCAGACACAGGTGAGTTTTTAAAGTCCTTTGTATTGCGGGTAATAATGTATAATAGCCGTCTTTGTTTTTTCGATGAAGAAAGGAGTATTAGCAATGACCAAATTCGACAAAGTTTTCGCAGCAGTTATTCTTGGTTTTATCATTCCTGTAATAGTATTTTGCGCTTTCTGGTGGCTCAGTTTTCTGCTAAAGATTGATAGCCGATTATGGATGGTTGCGGGACTATTTGCTGGCATAATCTTGTGCATCGTATTACTACGAAAATTAAAGCGGGTAGACAGATTTTACACTGCTAATTACTTTCCCCTGGCTGTACTCTACACTGTCTATTCCTTCGGTATTTTTGGCTTCTTTATGGGAGTACCGGTGTTTAACGTGATTCCTGGTATACTAGCCGGCGTTTATGTCGGCCGTAAAGTGAAGCTTCTCAAGCAACCGATCAGTAACTTTAGATCTGAACTTAAGAAGGCTGCCATATTCTCTGCGCTTATTCTATTCCTGATCTGTTGTTGTTCCGCGTGGCTGGCCCTGGCCGATCCGCATACCGCAGCCAACTTGCAGGGCATGTTGAAACTTAGCTTCGAAGCA
>NZ_DCEA01000029.1:0-2700 GCF_002316705.1 Syntrophomonas sp. UBA1041 | reverse complement strand
TGGAAGGTAACACGGGGCTGGATCTCGAATTTCACGAAAGTATAGTTGGGATAGAAACCGTTTTGAGAACGGCAGCCTAAAGTATGAATTTCGATATTTAAATAAAGGGGTGCTGAGATGGTAAGATACTACGGGGAGCGCATAGGCATTTTGGATGTTATCAGGGATACCTTCAGGCTTTTGCGGAAGAACTTCATATTGTTGTTTTGTATTGCATTGATTGGTGCCGTAATATCGTTAGCAGGAAGCACTTACGCATTTTTATTTGGTGAGGAAATTTCCGGTTTCACCATTTTTCTGTTAGGGGCGGCAGATGTATTTATTACCGTTTGGATCAATGCGGCGATAATCTTCTCAAGCGCTTCATTGCATGATGGTAATCAGTTTTCGCTTGCTGAAATGAAAAAGGTGACGCGGAGTAAGTATTGGAGCGCATTTATAGCTACGATGAAGTTGGCGCTTATCATACTGGTGCCAATATTATTGATCTATTATTTGGCGATAGTAATTCCGGCGGTGGGCGTTCTGGTGCTGTTGCCAGCTTTTTGTTTTCTTTTTTATCTTAGTTTCAGATACTTGTTCGTAGTGCATAGTGTCATTCTGGAGGAGCATGCGATTGGTGCGTTTAAAAATAGCAGCCGGTTGGTAGACGGTAGGTTTTGGAAGATAGTAGGCGGAACGCTCCTCTTTTCCGCCATATTCATAACTATTTCGCTAATAGATACTTTTTATATTGCGGATACATTGATCAGCCAGCCTGCCTGGGTGATTTATCTGCATGATGTTGCCATCTCTTTTTATGATGTTGCCCTTCTGGTAATCGAGACAGCTTTCACTACGCTGCTTTACCTTAGGCTCCGGGAACTTGAAGCTGGCCCGGGAAGATCTGCCAGCAACAGTTCGACGGATGGATCAGATTCTGGTTATGGAGGATATCATGAACCCAAAATATGATCGTTGTACTGAAAAATGGAATACAATCTTCGCCAAAGAAAAACCGGAGGCACCTGTCGAGGCGAGTACTGGCAACGAATTATTTGATCAAGGTTTGCAATGGGTGTGTGCCGGATCAGAAACGGTTTTGGACTTCGGCTGCGGAGATGGAACGATCCTTTTTAAATGTGCTCTGCATGGTACGAAAGGGCATATTGGTATTGATTTATCAGATAAAGGTATCGAAAAGGCCAACAGTAAGAAGACGCAAATGCCATGCGGCGATTTCCGCTTTATTTGTGGTGGGATCGAAAAGCTGAGGGATATTAATGCCAATAGTGTAGACGCTGCAATATTGTCGAACATTGTTGATAATTTATATCCTGAGGATGCCGCCATGCTGCTGCACGAAATGCAAAGAGTCTTAAGGGTGAACGGGAAAGTACTAGTGAAACTTAATCCATATATTACCGCAGAACAGATCAAAGAGTGGGATATCAAGGTGATCAAAGATAATCTGCTGGACGACGGGTTAATCTTATGGAACAACACGACAGCACAATGGAAAGAGTTTTTGGCCGGGTACTTTCGGCTCCACGAATATCAGGAAATCTATTTTCCCAAGTATCAGCAGACCAACAGAATGTTTCTCTTGGAGCAGATAAAAACCTCTTGACCTTGACCTTGCGGAAAGCTTTAGGCTATAGGCAGGGGGGTGAGTGCGATGCTGAAAATTGGTGAAGCGGCGGCTCTTTATGGCGTTTCCAACAGGACCCTGCGCTTCTGGGAAGATGCCGGGCTTCTGAAAAGTTGCCGTATGGCAAATGATTACCGGTACTATGATGAGCAGAATTTAAAGAAAATCGAACAGATTCTACTGCTACGCAAGATCGATCTACCCATTCGGGACATTCAGCGCATTTTTGTTACCGGTGAGCTCTCGGCGGCTGTTGGGGCACTCGAGGCGCATCTGAAAACAACAAATCGCAAGGCCGATGAGTTGGGCGCTTTGGGGGCTGCGATTGGGCAACTGCTGGCGATGCTGCAGGCTGATAAAAGCCTGGGAAGCGACTCGAGCTTTGGCGTTGATGACGCAAACGCCGCTGAGGCAGACGCCAATGAAGCAGCGGTTGTTCGGCGGCTGACATCAGCACTCAAAAAGGTCCTCTCGGAAAGGGCGATCGTCATGTCGGGCATAGATACCAGTAGTAATGAAGTGCGCATTATCAGACTACCGAAGCTAATCGTTGCAAGCTATGCGGTTGTCAGCGATACTCCTGAAGATGATTGCTGGGGAAAAGTGGGCGGATTAATCAAGAAGTATGCTCTGGATCAGGAGTCGGGATTTCGATATTTTGGCCTTGGATTCAGTGATGACAAGGGAAAATACGGCTACGAAATGTGGGTGATGGTTCCAGAGGATCTTAAAGTTCCGGAACCGTTTATTAGAAAGGAATTCCCCGGAGGATTATTCGCTGCCCTGCCAGCAAACTTGTCGGTGATTGGTGAGCGCTGGGATCTGCTTCAAGATTGGATCGTAAGCAGTGAAGATTTCGAGGCGGATTATTGTCCGGAAAAGATGCGCTATTGCCTTGAGGAATGCCTGGATTATGTAACTTTTCATGCTAAAGAAACCCCGGATGCGAGAAGACAGTTGGATTTACTCTCGCCTGTGCGGCGTATTTCAAGTGATGAAACCATGAATGGCAATTGTTCCGGCAAATCTTCTTCTGGGAAAGCAGAGATAATGCTTGAATTGGAGCCCCG
>NZ_DCEA01000112.1:5779-15609 GCF_002316705.1 Syntrophomonas sp. UBA1041 | reverse complement strand
GGAGATAATGAGCAGGCTGGCCACGGCATAGACCGCATCAGCCTGTTTTTCATCAAAATATCACTAGTAATACTCAGTGACCAGGAAACCTATCACGTTGTTTTGAATCTCATCCAAACTTCTCACACGGTCTGTCGGTTCTCTTGATTGGGTCAACTCTGTTTTCAAGCCTTATATACTTCATAATAAGTCAGTCCGGTTATGCGAATGATTTGACTGATGCTCATACCTTCAATACTTTTGAGCCGCTTTATTATTTCTCTCCGTTCCATTTGCGGTATTTATTGTAAAGAAGGAATAGAACATCCTTGCAATTGCTCTATTATCAAATTGAAAGCTTTATCATCATGGAATTTTGTGTTCTTAGTATCTTCCAAGCAACCATCTTCACTGTTTTCAGCCTCAAACATTCGCATTTTTTCTATTGCTTGTTCCTTTGGGCATGCAAATATGTCCAACACCAAATATACATGTGTCAAATCAGGCGGGTACTCAGGAATAACCATAATAGGCACGGCAGCTACTCCATGAATACTTTTCAGATTTGTTGACTATCCCCCGGAATACCTTTATGTTCCAATCCGATCAACGGAACCGTCCCCTTGATTGCTCCAATCCGATCAACGGAACCGTCCCCTTGATTGCTCTAAAAAAGCTTGCAATATAGCCAGTAGTGTTCTATTATTAACGTGTAAAATTATAATGGTTGACTATAGAGAACCCTTAAGGAGGCTCCGTAGGAAACCGATATCTATTAGGATTAATTCGGAATGTAATTTGTTTGGGGAATAAAATTACGAGCAGGCATTAAAACTTAATAGTGGTTGATTACAGAGAAACCAGTATGGTGGCTCTGCAGAAAACCAATATTTTGACGATAGGGTTTTAAACTTTGGGTTTTTAAACTTGGCCGTCAGAATATTGGTTTTTTGCTTTCTTTAGATAAATTAAGGGGAGTGGATACCGTGTCATTTGAAAAAGAATATGGCGAGCCAGAAAAAAACATAGTCCGTCTTGATGCCCGCAAAAAAATGGATGACCGCCAGCGCAGGCATATGCAGCACGAGCTCAAGGTTTACATGGAGCAGTATTTTAAAAAAAAGTTAGGCAAGGGGGTTGATTACACCAAGGTGGTGGTCTGGGAAGACATGCTCATCATTCGGGGGGAAAGATTTCTTACCGACCCGGAGATATATATTGTGGAAACCTCGGCGGGGCAAGATGTGGTCAGAGCAGCGCGCATGCAGGTGGCATGGCAGCATGCCATCGATAATGTGCCATATTTTGAGGAAAAACTGCAGGCCAAGGCTATTCACCAGACCTATGATGTTGAGCCGGAACGTGATTTCTGGATTCATGTGGTGGTTTTTGACCGGGTATTGACCGAATAGCGAAAATTACAATTACATATCTTGGTGGATCGCGAAGAAACCTTTATGGGCGGCTTCAAGACAGACCAGTATTCTTATGAAAAGTCTTATTAGATGACAGTAAGGATATTGGCCCTTTGTTTTCAAGCATAAACGAAAAGAAAGAGGTGATGTGCAAACGATGATTCAGGGCGATGATAGTTGGGTATGGCGCTTTGCCCTTATCAGGGTATTTCACGGTGATCATAGCCTCCCTCCATTAGGAAATACCCTCTATCATAAGTAAAAATACCTGAGAGAGAAGATTTTAGAAAGGTGGAATTTATAATGGGTAAATTGGATGGCAAAGTGGTAGTAGTGACAGGTTCAGTTTCAGCAATTCCTGGTTTTGACTCTATCGGATCAGCAACAGTTCGTGAAGCATTGGCTGAAGGGGCAAGAGGGGTAGTTGTGTCCGACATTAATGACAAATTAGGTGAAGCTTTTGTTAAGGAATTAAACGATCAATACGGTGAAGGACGCGCAACTTTTGTTCACACTGACGTATCTCAACCTAAAGATGTTGAAAAATTATTTGAAATTACAGAAAAGGTTTATGGCGTTGTAAATGCAATAATGGCTAATGCCGGTGTGGTAACTGCGGAAGATTTCGATAAAGACCCGGAAGAAGTTTTAAAATCCCGCAAATTTATTCAAAGCATTAATGAAGATGGGGTATTCTATACAGCCTTATATGGTTCTCGTTTAATGATCAAACATGGAATAAAAGGTTCAATCGTGATGGTTTCAAGTATTCACGGGGTTGCCGGTCGTCCTAAAGTTGTAAATTGTGAAACCGGTGAAGTTTTTATTGAACGCTTCAATTTAATTCAATATACAATGGGTAAACATGGCGTAGTTGGTTTATCAAAAGCATTGGCCCTGCAATTGGCGGATTACGGTATACGTGTAAATACTGTAAATCCAGGTTATATTATGACCCCATTATTCCAAGCAGCTGTAGCTGCCGATAAAAATGATTTGGCAGCCCAAGATTCATTGGCGACAGAAGCATTTGACTTTGCGCAATTAGCAGCATTACATCCATTATGTAATGACCCGGTAAAAGATAAAGAAATCGTACCTCGCGGTAAATATGGCGGTCGCATGGGAGTTCCTGCTGAAATTGCCAAGCCTGCAGTATTTCTAATGTCCGATGAAGCATCCTTTGTGACAGGTCAAAAATTAGTAATTGACGGAGGTTATACGGCGGGCTAAAAATAAACGGATCAGGGCGGCTTTTAGCCAGTGTGGGGTAACCCGTGAAGACAGCCGATCATTCGGCATAAGTTTGTTTGGTAGAAAGAGGCTGTTCCAAGAACAGCCTTTTTTAAATATACTGACCCGGTTAAGTGTTAGCGCCGCCATTGGCTTCCTCTGGACTGAACATATGTTCCATACCCCGGGGCTATAAGTGTACATGGATCAGCCTACGTATCGCTATTGGAAGGTAGTGGCTGGCCCTTCCATTAGGTCTTGTCCGTGTATCTGTGTCATTCTTTGTTGGAAACGCCGGCTTCTCCGAAGGTGGCCATCTCTTTCATAACTTTTACGGCCGCTTCAAAGATCGGGAAGGTTAAAACCGCTCCGGTGCCTTCGCCCAGCCGCAGATCCAGGTGCAGGATAGGTTGCAGGCCCATATATTCCAGCATAATGCGGTGCCCGGGCTCCTGGGAAAGATGGGACGCAAACAGAAAATCCTGACAACGTTGATTCATCTTGCATGCCATGAGAGCAGCCGCGCTGGAAATGAAGCCATCCACTACCACCGGTACGCGCCGGGCTGCAGCGCCTATAATGACACCGGTCAAGGCGGCGATTTCCAGTCCCCCTACTTTCTTCAGCACATCCAGCGGCTGGCCGGGATCGGGCTGGTTTAGCTCCAGGGCCTGTTTGATTACCGCGATTTTCTTGTGGCGGCCGCTGTCATCAAGTCCGGTGCCGCGGCCGGTGATTATATCCAGATCAACCCCGCTAAATACAGCCAGAATGGCGCTGCTGGGAGTGGTGTTTCCGATTCCCATCTCCCCGGTGGCCACCAGGGCCGCCCCGGCATCGATCTCGGCCTGAACCAGTTCTATTCCCACTTCAATAGCAGCCACTGCTTCAGCTTCGGTCATGGCTGCTTCCCGGGCCATGTTGCGGGTTCCCTCCCGGATTTTGCGAACATTGAGCCGGGGATGCTCAATGGCCGGACCCATCACTCCCACATCTGTGACCACCACTTTGGAGCCGGTATAGTTGGAAAAAACATTAATGGCGGCCCCGTTATTAAGGAAGTTCAGTACCATTTGCGGGGTGACCTCCTGGGGATAGGCGCTGACTCCTTCGGCCACCACCCCATGGTCGCCGGCCATGACCATAACCACTTTAGCCCCCAGTTCGGGGATAGTTTTACCCTGGATGGCGGCCAGGCGCACTACGATCTGCTCCATAATCCCCAGGGCGCCCAGGGGTTTGGTGAGATTGTCCAGGCGCTTCTGCGCTGCTTGCGCCGCTTCAAGGTTCGGTTCTCCAATACTCTGCAAGGTTGCTTCCAGTCGTTCCATTTGATAAAACCTCCTTTAGTATTAGCCAAAATTAAAAAGTCCCCAAGCCATTAAGGCCTGAGAACTTTACCTTCATTCTCAACCAGATGTTTTACAGGCAGGTTTCCTGACTCCCGGATCAAACGCTCCTTAGATACAAGCCAGCCTTCCCAGTTTCCCAGTGGCTATACGGCTTGGAACTCCCCGGTTACAGTGGCGGGTCCGTTCAGGTCTTGCACCTGATTCCCTATTATCCCCTAAAGGGGCACCCGAAACATAAGGTAATTCAATTTTTTTAATTATATACTTGCACATGAAATACTGACAAGCACAAAAATAATCCGATCTATAGAGTAACTGAATATCTCTCTTCCAAAATCAGCCCCGCTTCAGAGCTGCCAACCTGGTATTTTATGCATTCCAGACTGTTCAATACCGGCTCCATCCGCTGTTCAATGGCCTGCGGCAACTCGGGGTCCGGGCTGAGCAGCCCCATGACCTTGATGATGTATTCGGTCTGATTGCCTTCCTTGATCCATTGCAGGGTGATATCAAAAACATCCTTCAGGGTCTGGGTCACATCCACTCCGGTAGCGGCGATGGAATAAGCGCGCCGTTCAGGCTTGCGGCAGCTCTCCTCACCCAGTTTGAAACTGCAGGTTTCCGTGCCACATCCCTGGCAGTGACCGCAGTTCAAGAAAAACAAGCTATCCGGATGCTGGCCTATAACCGCATAGCCCAGTTGATTCAGCATATCTGACAGAACCAGGTCCTGCAGGCTGAAATCTTCAGCCGCCATCCCGGCCGGCTTAAAGCGGGAAAGAAACTTGGCATAGATCAAAATACCGTAAGGGTATTTTACCGCTACCTCCGCCAAGGCCGGGGCGTAAGGCGGACAGCCCCCGGAGGCATAATCCGGGCATCCCTCCCGGCAGTAGCCGGTAATCCGGTCATAATCATGGCAGATTTCGGAAGAGTCGATCAATTTAAAGCCGATTTCAAGGGGATAGTTGTCTCCCTGCTTATCAGTGTATATGATCCACATAGTTCAACCTCCTGCATGGCGGTATTTTTCAATATATTTGACAACCGTCAGTTATATAACTGTTTATGGCGAATAACCGTCCCGTTCTGGGCTAGTGGCATGCAAACCGTCCGGTGCGGCAGTTGGGCTCGCTTCAATGTCCTCAGGCACAGGCTTTTTACGCCAATGAGTCAAGTCGTCGAAAAGGGTATAGATCACCGGCACCACCACCAGAGTCAACAAGGTGGAGGTGATCAGGCCTCCGATAGTGGCATGGGCCATCGGGGCCCGCCATTCGGCTCCTGCTCCCAGGGACATGGCCACTGGCACCATTCCCAGTATCATAGCGGTAGTTGTCATTAAAATAGGGCGCAGGCGGGTGGCGGCAGCCTCCCGCAAGGCTTGATTGCGTTCCACTCCCCTGGCCCGGGCTTGCTTGGTAAAGTCGATCAACAGTATGGCATTCTTGGTTACCAGGCCCATCAGCAAGATTACGCCGATCATGGAAACCAGACTCAAATCGCTGCCCATCAGGAACAAGCCCAGAATAGCTCCGACAATGGCCAGAGGCAGGGAAAACATGATGGAAAAGGGATCTATATAGCTTTCAAATTGTGCCGCCAATATGAAGAATATGAACAGAATACCTATCACCAGGGCTAAGCCCAGCGAATCGAATGTGTCTGCCATGCTTTCGGCATCACCTCCGGCATATACCCGATAACCGTCTGGCAGCTTGAGTTCCTCCTCCATGCGCTGGGCAAACTGCTTATTAAAATCTCCCAAAGAAATGCCCCGCAGATTGCCGATCAAGGCAATTTCACGGGAGCGGTCAAAGCGGTCGATAGAACGCGGGGAGGTGGAGAAAACCTGCTTGGTAACCTGACTCAGGGCAATATTACCGTTTGAGGTCGGCAAGTACACCCGGCTTAAATCGGAAAGGCTGCGGCGCTGTGATTCGTTGAGCTGCAAACGCACATCAATCGCTTCCCCGCCCTCTTTATACTGTGACACCACCCTCCCGGTGAACAGGGTGTAGAGGGTATCGCCGATATACCCGGTGCTGATGCCCAAATCCGCGGCTCGCTGCCGGTCTACCTCCAATCTGGTCTCCGGGCTGCCTTCCCGGTAGCTGTTGGAAACGTCAACTACCCCGGGGATGCTTTCCAGGATGCCCTGGGCCTTTGCCGCATATTCAGCCATTAGCTCTATATCATCTCCCTGGATACGATACTCCCAGGCGTATGTTTCAGCAATGGCAGTGTTGAAAAGCATGCTGGCACTAAAACCAGGCTGGGTCTGCAATTGCTGCCGCATTTCCGCCGCGATGTCTTCCATACTCGCCTTACGCTGGCTCTTGTCGGTCAACTGCACAAAGATGCGGGCGTTCTCGGCTGAAGTGGAAACATAGGTGCTTAAAACCTGGGGATGACGGCTTATAATCTGATCCGCAGCTGCTGCTACCTGGGCGGCGGAATCCAGGGTGATCCCGGCATCCAAATCCAACAATACGCTGAACTCCCCGAAATCACTGTTGGGTACAAAACTGGAGCCCATGAACGGTATCACGAACAGGCTGCCGACGAATAACACTCCCGCTACTGCCAGGGTTTTGAGGCGATGCGCCAAGGCTGCGTCCAGCAGCAGCAGATATTGCGATTTGAACCATTCAAATCCCTGATCGAATGCGGTCAGGATCTTTCCGATTACTCCCCGATACTGGTCCTCACCCTCCTTGAGGTACCTGGAGCCCAGCAATGGAACCAGGGTGAAGGACACCAACAGGGAGACAAACACACTGAATATTACCGTCAGACCAAATTGCTTAAAAAACTGCCCTACCATGCCGGTCATCATACCTACGGGCAGGAACACCGCAATCACCGTAAAGGTGGTGGCCATAACCGCCAGGCCGATTTCAGCGGTGGCCTCCCGGGCGGCCTCTAAGGGGGTTTTGCCCAGGTGCATGTGCCGGACAATGTTTTCTATCACCACGATGGCATCATCTATAAGCAGACCTACCGACAGTGACAGGGCCATGAGGGACATGGTGTTCAGGCTGAAGCCCATAAACCATATCATCAGGAAGGTGGTGATGATGGAAGTAGGAATGGCCAGGGCGCCAATCAGGGTGCTGCGCCAGTTGCGCAGAAATAGGAAGACAGTCAAAACCGCCAGAATGCTGCCCTCAAAAAGGGTAATCAAAACACTATTTACCGCGGCCCGAACCCGCACGGAATTGTCCCGCACTACATTGATTTCGACCCCGGCGGGCAAATCCTGATTCAGCCTATTGATGGCGGCTCGTATGTCATCAGCGAGCTGTACCGTATTAATACCGGACTGTTTAACGATATTTAGTCCGATTACCGGCTGTCCCTGATAAAAGGCCCGGCTTTCCGGTGTTTTGACAGAATCCTTAACAGTTGCGATGTCTGTGAGCTTTATCAATATGCCCCCCCGGTGGGCTACGGGGAGGTCGGAGAATTCCTTGAGACTGCTTATTTCCCCTGCAGTCCGCACCGATACTGTCCGATCCTCGCTGTTAAGGTTGCCAGCCGGCACATCCATGTTTTCCTGCTGCAAAGCTGCCGCAACTTCAGCGGGGCTGATGGCGTAGGCGGAGAGCTTGTCGATATCCATATCAATATGGATTTCCCTCTGTTCATCACCGGAGACCTCCACCATCCCCACCCCGGAGGTGGTCTCCAGACGCGGCTTGATGATATTTTCGACCAGCTGGCTGCGTTCCAGCAACGAACCATCACCGGTGACCGCCAGGGTCATAATCGGGGCCTGGGTGGGATCATAGCGGGAAATAACCGGTTCGTTGATATCCTGCGGCAGCTGATTGCGGATGGAGGCCAGCTTGTCACGCACATCCTGGGCAGCAATTTGGCTGTTGGTTTCCACCGTGAATTCCGCCCACACCATGGCGACATTCTCACGGGTCTCGGCATAAATGTGCTTGACCCCGGCGATCTGACCTATGGCCTCCTCCACTTTAACAGCCACATTCGCTTCCATCTGTTCCGGAGAGGCCCCGGGCTGGACAATGGTGACCGCCACAAAGGGAAAATCCACCTCCGGCCAATCATTGATAGCCAGCTGCAAATAACTGAACAGCCCCAGGGCCACCAGGGCCAGAATGCTTACCGTTGCTAGAACCGGACGTTTCAGGCTTAGATTGGTTAAGAACATGGCCTATACCCCCTGCTCCGGGACGATTTGGATGGGGTCGTTTTCTTTGAGCTGGTTGACGTTGCTGGTAATAACGGTTTGCCCTTCGGCCAGGCCTTGCTTGATTTCCACCCGGCCATCAAAGATCGCGCCGATTTCAACCGCAACCAATTTGGCCGTATTATCCTGGGGAACAAAAACGTAGAACTGCTCCTGTTTGGATGTCAAAGCCGCCTCGGGAACACATAAAATGCTGGTCGCTTCCCCGGTATGGATTACTGCGCTGGCAAACATGCCGGAACGCAATATGCCGTCCGGGTTGGGGACCTTGATTTTACACTGAAATATCCTGGCTTGAGGGTCTGCGGCGGGATTTACTGAAGTTAAAACACCTTTAAAGGTCTGACCGGGATATGCATCGACAGTGACATCCGCTTCCATTCCAGTTTTGATCTGTCCCAAATCAGACTGGCTTATGGAAATGATCACATAAACTTCGGCTAGATTCTGCACTTCCATTAAGGCTGTGCCTGGTGATACCATTTGCCCGCGGTTCACGCTGCGGTTGGCTGCCAAACCATCGATGGGTGAGGACACCCGGGTATTTTTCAAATCATCCCGGGAGTTGTTCAATGCAGCCTGGGCCTTGGAAACATCTGCTTCGGCAGCCGTCAAGGCGGCCTGTATATCTTCGAAATCCTTATCCGAGGCCGCTCCCGCCTGATGCAGTTGTTTCAGTCTCTCATATGCGGAGCGGGTGCTTTCTAATTGGGTCTGAGCCTGAACGAAAGAGGCTTGATTGACCTCTACCAGGTTGGCATAAGCTCGATCATCTATCTGAATCAAGGTCTGTCCGGATCTAATACTGGCACCGTTGTCGACATTCAAGCTTTCAACTATGCCGGCTACCCGCGCCGAGATCAGGATTTTTTCCACTGCGTCAATGGTGCCGCTCACATTGAGGTTATTTTGCCGGATCACCATTTCCGCTTGAGCCGTCCTTACCGACTGCGCCCCGGCATTGACGCTTTCCAGGTTCGATCGGCCCTGTATTTTATTGATCATAGCGGCTCCCAGGACTAGTACGACTGCCAGAACGATCAGCCACCATTTCCATTTAGATAACGGCATTATTTTCTCCTCCATGGCTTTTTCTTCTCTTATATTCCATCATAACCTCAATAAAGACAACCTCCTATTTAGTTGGATTCTGCTGTTATATCCTGGTATAATGCCGGGCTTAATTGCTTAACTAATTTAGATTGGCGGCACTTTGGGCCGGTTGATGGGAATAGCGGTATGATATTGATGTTATTAGGGCATGATTTCTTTATGTTCACTCTGACAGAATGAAGTCAAAGCAAAGGGTGGACGGCAGAAATTTATGATTTGGGGGAATATATTTCCCTGAATCGACTTTTGGAGGGATTTTACAGTTGATCGGTAAAGTAAAATGGTTTAGTGACAGCAAAGGCTTCGGATTTATCGAATCTGAGTCAGGACAGGATGTTTTTGTTCATCAGTCCGCTATTCAGAGCAGCGGTTTCCGCTCTCTGAGCGAAGGGCAAACCGTAGAATTTGACGTTACTACAGGTCCCAAAGGCCAGCAGGCTGCCAACGTGCATATCATCTCCTAAGCCCTCGGGGACAGTAGGAGGTTTTTGACGGACACAAGCGGGGACGGTTCTT
>NZ_DCEA01000112.1:0-5626 GCF_002316705.1 Syntrophomonas sp. UBA1041 | reverse complement strand
AAGAACCGTCCCCGCTTGTGTCCCGCATTCCTTTTTGGCTTATTCGATAGTAAAGGTTTGGCTGGCGCGAATGGTGTTGTTGACCATAAATACCAGTTTATATTGTCCCGGCTCTTTGAAAGAGATGGCGGCCCAATTGTAAGTCTGGGCCGGGTCGACGGTAATCGAATACTTGTTGATCACTTCCCCGCTCTGGGCTGACTCATATTGCAGTAGTATACTCGAGGCCCCAAATGGCACGCCATTGTTAAAGCCATAATAAAACTGTTCTCCGGCCTTAAATTTGGTATCCGCCTGAGTAACCTGCCCGCTGCCTTCATCCCGACCTCTGCCTAAAATCAGGCTGGGCTGTTGAACAGCCGTTGCCGGTTCACCGGAAGCATTCGGCGGCAGGGTAGCGTTTGGTTTAACCGCCGGGTTTTTGGATGGCTCAGTTGGCGCTGCGGGCGGATCTTGCTGACCGGTTGATGGGTTCTCTGCCGGTGCAGCCGGTTCGTTAACGGCTGGAGCTGCAGCTGGTGCGGCGCTTTCCTGCGGTTTTGAAGCGCAGCCAGCCATTCCCAGTAAAAGACATGACAGCACTATCATAGCAGTCGTTTTTTGGGCGTTCTTCAATCTTATCCCTCTCTCTCTGAATTTGTAAGTGAATGCATAGCCTTTAAGGCAATGACCTTTAAACCTGGCTGATACATTATCTATATCTCTGCACATTACCTGCCACGATTGACCCATTATTTAGACGCAAAAACACCTGATATTATTTCAACAAACACATGGTTTATCCTGCCGAAGTAATATTTTAATGTCGTATCTTACGTAAACTTTGTATGCAATCATGCGCTTTCGACATTCCTTCATTTTACTGTCTGGCAGCATTTCACTCATGCAGGATTTTTCAGCCGGATTTATCCGGGCAATTCCAATCTATTTCATTTTTCGCTTACGTTCTTGGATTATTGTCGACAAAGTACTCAAATCAGGCAGGTATTTTCGAATAAATCACGAATTAATATTAACTGGAAGAATGGCATCAGCAGGCAGGGGGTCGTCTGATGTCCTTATTGTTATGAAAGGAGGTGTAAAGGTGGCTAACATCCAAGAAATCATTACTTTTTATCAGGGTAAACCGGGGGGAATTATAGAAGCCTATCATGCCGTGCAAAGGGAATACAACTATCTTCCTGAGGAAGCGGTTGAAACAGCGGCACGAGTCTTCGGTATATCTGCTGCCCAAGCGTTCGGCGTGGCGACGTTTTATTCGTACCTCTCCGTGGCCGAGCGGGGCCAGTATATTATTCGCATGTGCGAAAGCGCGCCATGTCATATTGCCGGAGCGGATATTCTCATCAAGGCCTTTGAAGATGCACTAGGCATCAAAGTAGGTCAAACCACAGCAGACGGCAAATTCACCCTGGAACTCACCGAATGCGTAGGACAATGCCAGGGAACTCCAGTCATTACTATCAACAGCATACCTTATGTAGATATGAACCCAGAACAAGTGCCAGCGGTGCTAGCCCTGTGCAAGTAAACTTAATAGGAAAGGAGGGAGTAAGATGGCTGCAGAAATGCGCATCGTTCTGCGCAACGCCGACCAAATCAATCCTGAGAAGATAGAGGATTATATTCAAGTCGGCGGTTATCAAGCCCTGCAAAAAGCTCGCAGCATGTCTCGTCAGGATTTAATCGCCGAGGTGAAGAAATCAAATCTGAGGGGTCGCGGGGGGGCAGGTTTTAATGCAGGCATGAAATGGAGCTTTGTTCCAGACGCCCCGGTCAAATATGTAGTATGCAACCTGGACGAAGGGGAACCAGGAACCTACAAGGACCGCACCATTGTCGAAAAAGACCCCCAGCGCCTGCTGGAAGGAATGGCAATATGTGGTCACGCCATTGATTCCAAACAAGGCTATATCTACTGCAGAGGGGAGTATCCCTATGTGGTGGACTTGCTGCGCCGCGCTATCGATCAAGCCCGCAACAGCGGAGTCCTCGGGGAATTCGATATTGAGGTCCGCATGGGTGGCGGTGCTTATGTATGTGGCGAAGAAACGGCATTAATCGAGTCGATTGAGGGCCACCGCGGGGAGCCTCGCTTTAAGCCACCATTTCCGGGCGTTTCAGGCTTATGGGCCAAGCCAACCGTGGTGAACAATGTTGAAACCTTTGCAAATCTTCCTGATATCGTAATGCAGGGGGGAGAATGGTTTGCTTCCATTGGTACCCCAAGCTATCCGGGGACCAAGGTTTTGACCCTGACCGGCGATGTGGTGAATCGCATCCCCATTGAAGTTCCAACCAGCACCACCATCCGCGAAGTGATTTTTGATTTTGGCGGGGGAATTCGCGGCGGCAAGAAATTCAAGGCGGTGCAAATCGGCGGAACCTCAGGGGGATTTATTCCCGAATCATTGCTGGATACGCCCATAGATGCCGATTCCATGCGAAATATCGGGGCTACCCTGGGCACCGGCGCTGTATTGGTCATGGATGAAACCCGTGATATTGTAGATGTCGTAACCCGCATTGCAAAATTCTTTGAACATGAATCTTGTGGAAAATGCAATCCCTGCAGAGAGGGAACTTTCCGTGCTTATGAGATTATGAAGAAGATAAACAAGAAGCAAGCGGCCCCGGCAGATTTGGATAAACTGGCCTTGTTGTCCCGGGTAATGCAAAAGGCGTGTCTATGTGGATTAGGGCAGGCAGCTCCCGGCCCGATCGTGACCACCCTGGAACATTTCAACGCGGAATATCAAGCCAGACTGCAAATCTAACGGAAAGGAGGGAAAGCCATGATTACTCTGACCATCAATGGCAGAGAGATACAAACTCCTCGTGGCAGCACTGTTCTGGATGCTTGCCAGGCTGCCGGCATACCTGTTCCCACACTATGTTATGACCCTGACCTCCGCCTGGCAGGCTCTTGCCGCATGTGTCTGGTGGATGTAAAGGGACGCCCCTTATTTGTGGCCTCCTGTGTGACCCCGGCCGAAAACGGCATGGTAGTGGAAACCGAAAGCCCGGCTATTATTGAAGCCCGCAAAGTCATTTTAGAGCTCCTGGCAGCCAGGCATGATTTCAATTGTCAGGTCTGCGAAAAGAACGGTGACTGCAAGTTCCAAGACTATTGTTATCAATACGGCATAAAAGAAAGCCGTTTCGAAGACGGCGGACGCCATGTATATCCTATTGACGATCCCAACCCATTCCTGGAAAGGGATTATAACAAATGCATTATGTGCACTCGTTGTGTCCGGGCTTGTGAAGACATTACCGTGGCCCGGGCTATAAATGTCAAAAACCGCGGCCATAATGCCAAGATTTCCACATCCTTTGACGGTAATTTGGCCGATTCCCCCTGCGTGTTCTGCGGACAGTGCGTAATGGTATGTCCGGTGGGGGCTTTAACCAGCAAGGTAAGCGCCGGAATGGGCAGATCTTATGAGGTAGACAAGGTGCTCACCACCTGCACCTACTGTGGAACCGGCTGCACCCTGGAACTGAATGTGAAAGATGACAAGGTTGTCGGAGTGACCTCTGACCGCACCCTGGAAGGCAGCCCGGTCAATAAAGGCGCACTATGCGTCAAAGGTCGTTTCGGCTGGGATTTCATTAACTCCCCCGATCGCTTGACCGCTCCACTTATTAAGGAAAATGGGGAGTTCAGGGAAGCCAGTTGGGATGAAGCTCTCGACCTGGTGGCCAAACGCCTGGGCGAAATCAAAATCCAGCACGGTCCCGATAGCATTGCTGTATTCAGCTCTGCTCGCGTTACCAATGAGGAGAACTACCTGGCGCAAAAGTTCACCCGCGCCGTCCTGGGAACCAATAACGTAGACCATTGCGCCCGTCTCTGACACTCCGTTACTGTCGCCGGTCTGGGGGCAGCATTCGGAAGCGGAGCCATGACCAATGCCATTGGCGAACTGGAAAAAGACGCCAACTGTATTTTTGTTATTGGATCCAATACCACCGAGAACCATCCTGTTATCGGGATGAAGATAAAACAGAACAAGCTTTATAACGGAGCCAAGCTGATCGTAGCCGATCCGCGCCGCACCGACCTGGCCGAGATAGCTGACGTATATATGCCGCATTTGCCCGGTTCTGACGTAGCCCTGGTCAATGCCATGATGAACGTCATTATCAGCGAAGACCTGGCCGACCAGGCTTTCATAGCGGAACACACCGAGGGTTATGAAGCCATGGCGGCAGTGGTGGAGAAATTCACCCCTGAATTCGCAGAACCGATCACCGGCGTACCCGCAGAGGACATCCGTGCCGCGGCCCGGCTGTACGCTCAGAGCGGTAACGCCGCCATCTGTTATGCCATGGGCCTTACCCAGCACCGCACCGGTACTGACAATGTAAAATCCGTCTGCAACCTGGCCATGCTTACGGGCAACATGGGTCGCCCCGGGACTGGAGTTGATCCCCTGCGTGGGCAAAACAACGTGCAGGGTGCATGTGATATGGGTGCTCTCCCGGTAGTGTATACGGCTTATCAGGCCGTCACCAATGAAGCCGTACGGACCAAATTCGAACAGGCCTGGGGAATAAGCCTGCCCAAAGAGAACGGCTTGGTCCTCACTGAAGTCATCAACAAGGCCCACCATGGCGAGATGAAAGCGCTTTATGTATTTGGTGAAAATCCCATGATGAGCGACCCTGATCTTCAGCATGTGGAAGAGGCCCTGGAAAAGCTCGACTTCCTGGTGGTGCAGGACATATTCCTCACTGAAACCGCCAAGTATGCCGACGTGGTATTGCCAGGATCCTGCTTCGCCGAAAAGGATGGCACTTTCAGCAACACCGAAAGAAGGGTGCAGCGGGTGCGCAAAGCGGTATCGGCGCCCGGACAGGCTCTCGCCGACTGGGAGATACTGTGTGAAATCTCTTCCCGTATGGGCTATCCTATGAATTACACCGATGCTGAAGAGATCTTTGAAGAGATGCGCAAACTTACTCCCTCCTACGCAGGTATCAATTATGCCCGCCTGGAAAAGGGTGGTTTGCAGTGGCCCTGCCCCACTGAGGAGCACCCGGGTACACCATTCCTGCACAAAGACGGTAATTTCAGCAGAGGCAAAGGGGCTTTCACCGCTATCGACTATATCCCCCCGGGTGAACTGCCTGATGATGACTATCCTTTGATCCTTACCACGGGACGTAGTCTATTCCATTATCACACCGGAACCATGACGCGCCGTGCCTCAGCTTTGAACGCGCATATGCCGACAGCCGAACTGGAGATCAATCCGGTACTGGCCAAAGCGAAAGGGATCGGAAACGGCGAACTGCTCAAGATCTCGACCCGCCGGGGCAGCCTGGAAGTAACCGCCAAAGTCACTGAAATGGTGGCGCCGCAGGTGGTGTTTATGACCTTCCATTTCGCTGAAACTGCTGCCAACCGGTTGACCAGTGCTGAATTCCTGGATCCGGTGGCCAAGATTCCGGAGTACAAGGTATCAGCAGCCAAAGTAGAGAAAATTTAGCTTTGCTTAGAGAGAATATATGGGCTAAGCTGGATAAGCATTAGGGGATTATATGTTAGAGCTTCATTCGAGCGCTAAAACAAAAAAGGAAGGGGAAATTTGTAAATGAACTGTTTCGCACCCGGAGA
>NZ_DCEA01000096.1:16583-16846 GCF_002316705.1 Syntrophomonas sp. UBA1041 | reverse complement strand
AGCGCAGACCCTGACTTTCGCCTGGACCAGTTCCAATATGACCGGGAACAAGACCAATATACCTGCCCTGCCGGACAGATCCTATATCCAAGCCGCATCAGGGAAGAGAAGGGAATTAAATATCAAACCTACAGGAACTATCGAGCCTGTAAAAACTGTGAACTCAAAGACCGGTGTACCAAATCTAAAGGCCGTACCGTACATCGTAATCTTGACCAAGATCTGTTGGATAGAATTGATCGACGAACCCAGGAGAATAAGGC
>NZ_DCEA01000096.1:4802-16183 GCF_002316705.1 Syntrophomonas sp. UBA1041 | reverse complement strand
ATCCAAACTTCTCACACGGTCTGACGCTCCGTGGCTGGCCCCGAAGTTAGCCGCAGTATGACGCCACTAACTGTCATGAAAATGCAGGATTTGACATATTTTTGACGAAGATACAAAGGAGTTTCTAATTTAATACTAGCTCCCCGAGCCTAACATGCCTAAGTCAATCGATATGGGTGCTGGCCGATGGGTGCGGAGGGAAACGTCCGCGCCTCCCGTTTTGGAAAGGAGGGTATTTTCAGTCTTTTATGACTTATGAAAGCTATGCCTCTGGTATAGCTTTTTTTAACACAAAGTTATGCCATCCTGTGCATGGCTTTTTTTGTATGGCCGGCAGGGGTGGCAGACGAAGCGAACAACAAGGCCAAACCGAAAGAACGCTCCCGGTTGGCTCCAAAGGAAGTGCGGGACTCGCGATTGATTGAAGAACCCAACTCCCCCCATATAGCGCTAGAATATTCAGGTGCTCTATCAGCGGGGTAAAAAGACATTTGTAATGAATATTTAGCCAAAAAGGAGAGGGTGTAACATGAAGAAATCCAGACATTTAATAGTGCTGATCATGCTGCTTACAGTGTCCCTGCTGCTGATACCGGGATGCAGCAAGACTGAACCGACCGCTGCACCGGCAGATGCTTCGAAAGCTGCTCCGATAACATTAACCGATCATGCCGGGCGGAGCGTAGAACTGCCTAAAGCAGCCGAGCGGGTTATCGGCACCCATAATCCCAGTATGAATCTGGTTATCGTTTTGGACGGTAATGGTAAGCGTTTAGCAGGCTTCGGCAACAAGGACATGGCTTATGGGCTATACGATTTAGCAGCACCTGAAGTCAATCAGGCCACTGTTATCGGTAAAGGCAAGAATATCAACATGGAAACCATCATTTCGGTCAAGCCAGATCTGATGCTGCTTCCGCTACGTTTCCAGAGCCAGGTTGATCAACTTGCCGAAGTAGGGGTTCCTTGTATAGTATTGGATGTCGAGAAATATGATTCCATCAAAGATGGACTGAAGCTGGTAGGCAAGGCTATTGGTCAGGATAACCGTGCCGAAGAACTGGTAGCGTTATTTGATGCCAAAATAAACAAAGCTTCGGAGGTGGCAGGCAAAGCCGCCACAAAACCGACCGTGCTTTTCATTTCGGGAAGCGCCAAAACCGATGTGGCCTCAGATAATATGCTCCAAAACCAGATGATCGAGACTGCAGGCGGAATACCGGTGACCAAAGGTTTGTCTGCGCAAGAACTGTGGCTTTCGGTCAACATGGAGCAAATCATCAAATGGAATCCCGACGTCATTTATTTCCCGGCTTATGCCAGCTACACGGTGGATGATATCTTAAATGATCCTCAATGGGCCAACATATCTGCTGTAAAAAACAAAAAGGTTTACAAATTCCCCTCCAATCTGGAACCCTGGGATTACAATACTCCCGGCGCCTCATTGGGACTGTGCTGGACCCTGTATAATCTGCATCCCGACCTTTATTCTTATGATGAGCTGATGAAAGATGTCAATGATTTTTATCAATTCGTTTACGGAAAGACCTTTACGGCGGAACAATTGGGAATAACCAAATAAATAATGGACTATATGCGTAATACCAACTATAAGCGGTTCTTGATCGGGTCATGCCTGTGGATGCTGGCTATGGTGCTGCTGGCCTTGAGTGTAGGCAGATACAGCATGAATCCGGCTGATGTACTACTGGCGTTGTCTGAACGGCTGTCTGGCACGTCTCCTCAGGATGCCGCCATGCACGATGTATTGTTTGTCATCCGCATACCCAGGATACTGGCGGCAGTGCTGGTAGGCGGGGCCCTGGCACTTTCTGGAGCGGTCTACCAGGGGGTATTTAAAAACCCCCTGGTTTCTCCGGACCTGCTGGGGGTCTCGGCAGGAGCCAGTGTTGGCGCGGCGATAGCCATATTATTTGGCCTGGGGATGGCGATGGTACAGTTTTTCGCCTTTTTAGTAGGAATGGCCGCGGTAGGAATCAGTGTGAGCATAACTCGTTTTCTAAAAAATCAAAGCAACCTGGCCCTGGTCTTGGCCGGTATTATTACCAGCGGATTCATGGCTTCAGTCTGTGCAACTCTCAAGTACATCGCCAATCCAGAGACCCAACTGTCAGAGATCGTATTCTGGCAGATGGGCAGCGTAGCTTCAGTCAATCACATTCAGCTTACCTCGGTTTCACCGCTGCTCATTATCTGCGGAGTGTTGATGCTGGCTCTGAGTTGGCGCATCAATATTCTTTCTTTTGGTGAAGAGGAGGCCAAAACCCTGGGCATGAATGTAATGCTTTATCGCGGCATCACTATTGCCGGCTCCAGCCTGCTTACCGCCAGCGCGGTCAGCATCAGCGGCACCATCGGCTGGATCGGCTTGGTAATTCCCCATCTGGGCCGGCTCCTGGTCGGATCCGACAATGTCAAATTGCTTCCGGCCTGCGTACTGCTGGGGGGCCTGTTCATGCTGGTGATAGACACCATTTCGCGTGCCGCCACTACTGTAGAGATCCCGCTGAGTATCCTCACCGGCCTGCTGGGCGCACCGTTCTTTGCGTGGCTCCTGTGGAAACAGAAGGGAGGTGTGCAATGAATATAGTCGTGCATAATCTGGGATTTTCCTATCCCAATGGGAAAAAGATATTTGAAAACTTGAATTTTTCGATATCTCAGGGGAGCACTGTAACCATTCTGGGGCCAAACGGAGCAGGCAAATCAACCCTCTTGGCTTGTCTGACCCGTATTTATCTACCCGGCCAGGGGGACATTTTGATAGATGGAAAAAGCTATCGTCACATGAAGCAGCGGGATATCGCCAATGCTATCGGATTTGTGCCCCAGACCATCGTACCCTCTTTCGATTTTTCCGTTATTGATTATGTGGTGACCGGATGCGCACCCCGCTTGGGAGCATTCCAAAAGCCGAAAGCAGCCGAATACGAGGTTGCCTGGGAAGCGATCCAGGCTATGAATATCAGTCATTTGGCTGAACAGTCCTTTATGAGAATCAGCGGCGGCGAACGCCAGCAGGCTGTGATAGCCAGGGTAATTGCTCAGAAACCGGCGTTTATTCTGCTGGATGAACCCACCTCCCATCTCGACGCAGGCAATCAGGTCAAAGTATTAAATATACTTAAGAAGATGGCAAACAAAGGCTATGGTGTGGTGATGACCACGCATAATCCCGATCATGTGCTGCTGCTGGACGATCAAGTGGGTGTACTCGATCAACAAGGACGTTTTGCCTTTGGCCCGAACAGGGAAATATTAAGCGAAGAATTATTATTCGGCCTGTACGGAGGTGGCTTAAGGCTTTTTTACAGCGATGACCTGGGACGGCAGATATGCGCCTTAGAAGGCATTAGTTAACAAAGGACGATTGGGCGGCATGCATTGGCACGCATATGGATATGCATCAAAATACCAAAATTAAGCCTGGTTTTGCCGGGCAGCAGTGTGCTGGCCGGAGATCAGCCCGGAAGCCTGCGGCGGCATATCTGAGTTCAAACCTTGCCTGCGCCATGGGCCAGAAAAGTCTTCTCCCAATCATCCACATAAAGCCCGGTGGCCCACTCGGCCATAATAATGCTGGCGCCTGCTTTCAACTCAATTTCCCCCAGGGGGACGCTGTCTAATTGTTCGCCGCTGATGCCAAAGAAATACAATTTGCTTGTGGTTTTAATAACAGCTATATCCCTATTGGGGGAAGTAAACGCGTCCAAAGCATTGGGGACCCGGTCTTTTATGCTCTGCCAGCTGAGATACAAGGTGTCGTAAAATACTAAATTAGCCGGCGGAACGAAATTGATATTAAAATCCATGCTTCCGGGAGTGCCATCGCGTTGATAATTTATTCTCCCCTGGAGATGCCAATGTCCGTTTTTTCGTGTCAATCCAAAATTATCCTGGTTCACATCCCCGTCTATCAATATAATTTCCTGACTAGGCAGGATTTGCAGCGCTTGTTCCCTGGCACTGTGATAAGCTGCCAATCCCGCATCTCCCAGCAAATCTGAAACCTTGATTCCAATTGGAGACGATAATTTATCCACCGGCAATACCTGCAGTTTGTCTGTACCACCGTCAGTACTCTCTACGATTACATAATCATTGCTGATATAATCAACAACGATGCTTTGAGCACCTGGAGATGCTGTTGTTGCCGAGACATCATCATCTATCCCCGCCGCATCTTTTATGGCCACATTATGCGCCGATAATTCCGCTCCCGCTTGGTTCAGCCCGCTCTTTACCCGCAGTTCCCAGAACCCGCTTCTGCGCGGGAAATAAATATCATTCCTGCTAAGAACCGGGCGCAGCTTTTTATCGTCCGCGGCTATCCACACGGTCTTGTAGATATAGTCATTGTTTGACGGTATTTTAAGTCCTACAAAAATACCGGAAGTGCCGGTATTTTTATATTGATGGACATCAGCCGCATGTAAGTTCGCAACTGACAAGGGATCATCGGCATGATCAGCGACTTTATGGAGCAGCAGCACCTTATTTTGTACAAAAGAAATAACGGTGGCATCATCGATTTTCATAAATTCGCCCAGATAATTCGAGTCTGCGAATACGGTAACAACATCAACTTCCTGGTTTATTGACGCCAGATAGCTGTCCAAGACGATATATCTGGTCATCAAATAATCGGTTGAATTGACCTTCTTGATTTTGTAGGTGGGTTGACTCCAGACATTATTGCCCAATACCGCAATTTCCCGGCTAAACTGAAGAGAGTCAGTCTCTGCTTCACGGTTCGCCGCACCGGAATATCCCTCGGAACCCAGCTCCTCGATCACCGACCATTTTCCTTCTAATGGGCAAACATTATATACGGGCGGAACAATTTTCCCTGCCGTGGTCCAGGAAGGATTGGCGCATCCGCCCACTAAAAGGAGAAGTAATAATGCCGGTAACATCTTGCATTTATAAAGCATCCGGCCTCTCCCCTCCAGGCAAAATGATCACCACATCAGTGCCCTCATTCAGCTCACTCGTGATTTCCAGCTTGCCGCCCATCAGGTTGACGATCTCCTCACAAATTGAAAGCCCGATGCCATTTTTGGAAAGCGAACTTTTTCCTTTATAAAATTTCTCTTTGACCATGGGCAGTTCGTCGGCGCCTATTCCGCAGCCGCTGTCGGATATGGTGAATTTAAAAGCTTCATCTTGAATTTCCGCTTTAAAACGGACATAACCACCCGGATGATTAAAATTAAAAGCATTATCCAAGATATTGATAAACAACTGTTTAAGCCGGTTAACATCCGCATAAATATGGGGCATATCTTCAGGACAGTCAACGGTAAAATCGATACTTTCCCGTACGGCTCGCGGTGTCAATTGTTTGCGTAAATGCTCACATAAATTGATCAGGTTTACCTCTTCCGGGTTGAGCTTGATTCTGGCCGAGACAAACTTGGAGAAATCCAAAAGTTCTTCAACCATCCGGGTGAGCCGGTCACTCTCTTTGGCAATAATATTGAGACCGCCGTTAAGCATTTCTTTCTGCTGGAAGTTTTCACTCTGTAAAGTAATGGCCCATCCTTTGATAGAGGTCAGGGGCGTGCGCAGCTCATGGGACACCGAGGAAATAAAATCATTTTTAAGCTGTTCCCTTTTTACGATTTCATCGGCCAGGTAATTTAAGGTATCCGAAAGTTCGCCGATTTCGTCGTCGCGGGTTTTTCTGCTCTTGATCTGAAAATTGCCGTTGGCCATGGTCTGGGCCACTGCTGTGACATCCTGCAAAGGCACCACGATGGTGTTGGCTAAAAAAATACTCATCGAGCCAACGATGAGGATCACTAACAGACCGATAAATATAAAAATTTTCTCGGTTTTGGCAATGTCCTGGTCGACGGCGCTTAAAGAAGCGATAAAGCGCAAGGCGCCGACGATTTCCTCTCCTGATTTCAGGGGATTGGCAACCGCCATGACTTTTTGCCCGTTTAAGTGTCCCACCCATACCCCGGTTTTGCCATCCAGGGCCTCCTTAATATCGCTGCCGGCCATTTCCGGTGGAATGGCGCCCTGGGAGTCCATTACAATATTGCCGTCTCGGTCGGCGATCTGTACTTCGGCATTACTCTGGTTCCAGAATGCATCAACATTATAAAGCACATTGTCCTGCAGTGAGGTATTGGCAAAATACTTAGTATACATGTCCGCGCAAATCTTTATTTGATTGGTGAGACTGCCCTCCAGGCTGTTATAATAGTTCTGCTTAACGATATAGATAAGCAGCATTTCCAGAATCACAACCGTGAAAATAATAACGACCATAAAACTGGCGGTTAATCTTAATCTGATTCCTTTCATCATGTGCTCCTATTGAGGTCCCGCCTGCCATCGATAGCCGTAACCCCATACAGTTTTGATATATTCCGGCTCAGATGGATTATCTTCCAGCTTTTCCCTCAACCGCCTGATATGTACGTCCAGAGTTTTGGTATCGCCAAAATAATCCTGTCCCCAGACGGCATTCAACATCTCATTGCGTTTAAGCGCCTTGCCCTGATTTTCCATAAACATCTTAAGCAAAGCAAATTCGGTGGGCGTTAATTCTATTTCTATATGGTTTTTAAAAAATTTATTGGCAGCAAGGTCCAGTAATAAACCATCGCATTTAAGCGCATTATCTTCCGCCTTGGAATGACTCTTGCGCCTTAACATGGCCTTGATTCGTGCTATCAACTCCAGGGGATTAAACGGTTTGACCAAATAATCATCTGCACCCAGTTCAAGGCCGAGAATTTTATCGGTGTCCTGACTCTTGGCCGTCAGCATAATAATAAACGTTTCGGGCATCGTTTCCCGAACCCGCTGGCAGACTTCGAACCCGCTGATTCCCGGCAGCATCAAATCCAGCACAATAACATCGGGCCTAAAGCTGCTCGACATGGCAAGGGCTTTCTCTCCTGTATCGGCTTCTCCAACTGCATAGCCAACCGCACTTAGATTAAGGGTGATAAAACTTCTGATTGATTCTTCATCTTCAACCACCAAAACTTTCGTTTTTATATCGATCATCGGACTCTCCATTCCAAGATCAAAGCTCAATATGTATTTCAAAGCTTAGGGATGAACCGCCTTGGCCACCAGCGACACATAAGCCTGAACCCCGGCTTCTTTCAGGTGCACTCCGTCCGCGTAAAAATATTCATTATGGCCGCTGCTGGCGGAATACCAGTCAACCAGTTCTATATCTGGATCAGCGGCGGCAGTCCGGGCCAGGATCTGATTGACCACGCTTTCCCATGGTTTCGGAACCCGGGTGTTAATCATCACGATCCGTCTGTCATCCCCCAGCAAACTCAGTATATCCGTGAGCTGTTTCTCTGTAAATGCTCCATTTGCTCCCAACTCAATTATAACCGTCTTGCCCAGCATACCTTGATCTTTTAGATTCCTGATCACCCCGGGCGCCTGGTGCATTTGCCGGCCAATGGCTGCATCCACTAGAATATCCGGAAAAAGCTGCTTCAGTTCAGGTCCCACTTCCACCATGACTGAATCGCCGATAACCGTAACTCCTCCGCCGGTAAATGCATCTTTTTGGTCTGCGCCCTGATTCACCGTCTCAGTACCGGCTTGAATCACCGCTCCATTTTCCTCATTTCCCGGTGATTCTGCCCCGGCAGGCATAGTCGTTTGGTCTGTTTCACTGACAACCTGGGATGCCAGACTCTTTTGCTGCGCCTGGCTGATCATCGAACACCCGCTCACCGCCAATATAAATGCACAAAAAATTAATACGATACTCGATAATGTTGCCTTATCCCGAAATCGAAGCAACTTGGGCCGCCACTGTAAACCATTTGAGAACCACGCCAAATGCTTTTTCCATTTACCGTACCGGATGGGATCCTCGATAAAATACCACGAAATCGCGGCCAGAAAAATGCTCAAAAGTGTTTGTTCAATCGCGAGTTCAATATTCAGCCCCCCGGTATTGACGGCCGGACTGGTTAAGGCTATGACCGGATAGTGCCACAGGTAGATCCCGTATGACCAGACCCCCAGCCACCGTAATGGCCATATGCCAAACAGCCTGCCCAGCCGGCTGGCAGGATGGGCCAGTACCGCTACCAGGACCGCCGAGACTATTGAGAAGAGCAAAAGTCCGCCGTAATATAGAAAAGATTGATATTGATTGCTTTGCCAAATCATCAAAAGTACGGCCAGCAGCGCTGCTCCTCCGGCTGCGTCGAGTATTATACGATGCCGGGGGCAAAGCTCCGCCGATAGTTTACGGCTGGGCCACACCAGCGCCAGTACCGCGCCAATAAGCAAAGCAAAAGCCCGGGTATCGGTTCCATAGTAAACCCGGTTGGGATCCAGGCCGGGTTGATAAATAACTGCCATGGCGACGGCTGAAGTAATAGCCAAAGCCGTGATCAATCCGATCAGGCGGCCCCGGCGGGGAATATAGCGCAGGCCCAGCCCCAACAGCAACGGCCAGGCCAGGTAAAACTGTTCCTCCACAGCTAAAGACCACAGGTGTCCCAAAGGCGAAGGAGGTCCGAAACTGGCGAAGTAAGAAACCTGGTGAAAGATCAGCCACCAGTTGCTGGAATAGAATGCAGCCGCCACAACATCGTTCCACAATGATGATAAGCGGTTAGGATCGTATAAATATACCCACACCATAACTCCGGTCAGCATGGCAAACAGTGCCGGCAGCAACCGCCGCACCCGGCCCAGCCAGAAATCTTTCAGATTAATTCCCCCGGAAAGCTTCCATTGGGACACCAAAATGTCGGTGATAAGATAACCGGACAGCACAAAGAAAATGCATACCCCTAAAAGTCCTCCCGGAGCCCAGGGCAGGTTCAAATGGTAAGCGATCACCGCCAAGACTGCCAGGGCCCGCAGCCCATCCAGTCCCGGCATATAACGCCTGGCGCCGAGCCGATCCTTTGCATAATACTCAGCAGGCCCAATCTTTCCGTCCCGTTCCATTGGTTGATTCCACTCTCCATCCGGTGTAATTCGGTATCCCTTGACGCCTTTTGATGAGTTGGGATGTACCCTTTTTCATCACGATACCAACTTTTTCCGGTAATTGCGTTACAAAATGCTTAAGAATGGTTACAAAAAAGTTAAACAATCGGGACGGTTCGACGGTTTTTTTGTCTGTTGGCGGGCTAGTCTTGTTTCACCTTTTCCGCCACGCTTTTGTCAACTCCCGGTAGGGCTGCAATGACGCGCTGCGATAACCTGGTGTTCTTCCGCTGTTTCCGCTTAAGCGCAGCCCCGCAAACGCGCTTTAGCTCTTGCCAATAAACAGCCACCCGGCAATGCACAATGCAAAAGCGGGTGGCTGTTTTCCGCCACGTTTTTGTCAACTCCCCCCAGGGGGAGGAATGCGAATCAGCATGACAATGGGTACTAATAAACCATCCCAACCAGGTCCATCAGCTGCTGAAGTAAACGACTCCCGAGATGTAGTTATGCATCATATCACGGTCACGTTTATCTTAGTCTAAAGATCGGGAGAGATAGAAGCAGTTTCGATTATCCGTTTTCTTTCTTCATCCAGTTCCAGTGCTGCTTGCATGTTTCTTTTCTGCGCTTGGTACAGATCCTGGATAGTTGACTGTATTTTTTGCTTAAGCTGCCGGGTGCGGTTCTGCGCAGTATTGATTTGTGACTGCACAATCCAGTCAAACAATAATCCATCCAGCAGGAAATCAGCCAGGGTCGCCAGTCCCCCAATTTCTATGGAATCATTGGTTTTTTGGACATCGGCTAATTCAGTTTGAAAATTGCGAAGCAGCTTTTGAGCCCGGCTGATTTTATCCCGGGCACTTCCAATATGAGCATGCTTTACAGCAGTGGTTAAAAGCCCTCCGCCCAGGATATCAACAATACCCCAGCCTTGGGCGCTGCCAAGGCTCTTTTCCACTTCAGACAGGTATTGGGCTGCGATTTGCCCGGTATCGACCGCTTCCTCCAGTTCCCTGGACTCTGCCCGCAAAAAGCCCAATTGTTCCGCCACTTCAAACAGACGCCGCGCATCAGGCCCACCAGAGCGGAGTAAATAGCTTTCTTTATCCTGGATAGCCTGCTGGTATTCCCCTTGAGGATCTCCCAAAGCTTTTAATTCCCTATCAATTCGCCTGATATCTCTTTCCAGATTTTCCAGGATAGCATTAAGACCGTCAAACTTCAATTTGGCTGCCAGGTATTCCTCTTGCTCCTTGTGCTTGGCGATGTCTTTAGTGCCTTTTAAGCTATGCCAGAAGTTCTGCAGGGTAATACCGTCCAATCGTTCCAAATCTTTACCTTCTATATCTAATTGTTTTTTGAGTGCCTGCCAATGTTCTTTTTGCTCTTGAATCATAGTACAGGTCGCTTCCCTGCGGTGTAATAGTCTTTCTTGTTCCCTTAATTTCCGTGCTGCCTCAGCCAACCGTTCCTGTATGTGCATCGTCTTATACCTCCCCGCCGTTGCCAGATATGGACGAAGGCAACAGCTTTCCTACACCACTATACCCTATTTATTCAAGGCTGTACCTGTCGCTTTTCCAGGGGATTTGCATCGAAGATCTCAATTGCCAACCAAAGGCAAAACCCGCGGGGGATTTTGTATTAATTCGGATATTTGGCCTGATTCAATCTCATAAACAAATGTGCCGCTTTGTGTTGTGTAGGATGTATCGTGCCATTGGTAGTAAATAAGAATACTTGAACTGTCCGGCAACCATTCCACAGGCGTCAAGGCCGGATCGGGACGGGTTTCGTTGGCCGTGTAATCAAATGTCGCTCCCCGGGCTTTAAGTTGTTCCATGACGGAGGCCATATACGGGCCTGGTATCTCGGTAAGCGTTGTAGTATTCACTATGCTGAAATGCGTCCATTCCCGTCCTGAGTATGTTACAGCCAAAAATCTGCAGTCCTCCGACCAGAGAAAGTTAAAATCCCGCCCAATAATATCGAAAACTGTGATGGTTCCGGTTTGTGTATTACAGAGCATGACTTGATAGATACTATAAAACAGCCCGCTTTCATCCTTTAAATTTTCCCGGACATCAGACCATACCGCCCAATTATGGTCTGGAGAATAACTGGCATATTCTGGGACTGGCGCCTCGCCGCCATTAGATCCTTCATATTCCGGCCTTTTCTCATACATCTGCTGCTCAACCCCGGCTGTCTCCCTTGAAGCATTGGCGGTGTAATAAGTCTTTGGATTGGTAGTACAAATAACAAATATTCCTGTACAGATAACGGCAGTCGCAATCACAATCCAAAAAGCAGGCTTTTTATAGATCAAAACATTTCCCTCCCGACAGGAATTGAGAAACATTCCTGTCACCCGTATCCTGCTTTTGGTCTTTCAGTCGGGATTCCTC
>NZ_DCEA01000096.1:4134-4667 GCF_002316705.1 Syntrophomonas sp. UBA1041 | reverse complement strand
TGTCACCCGTATCCTGCTTTTGGCTTCATTCTTGCTGCCTCCCATTTAAGCAGGAAACGGCCCTTTGGCCTGTCGGCCGGCCAGTCTTGTTTCAGGGCTATTCTATGAGCGAGGGCAGCATTTTAAAGTTCAGACAATCCACCAGCCCCCGGTTGGTAAGCCGCAGTTCAGGCAATACCGGCAGGGATATCAAAGCCATGGTCATAAAAGGCGACACCAGATGACAGCCCAAATCCTTCCAGGCCTGGTCCAGCCCTTCAACGTTTTCCGCCACTTCTTCCAGGGTCCTGTCAGACATCAAACCGGCGATCGGCAGGGGCAGCAAGGCCATCACTTCACCGTTTTTGACAGCAATCATGCCGCCGCCAACTTCAGCCAGGGTATTTCCCGCCAGAGCCATATCTTCGTCATTGGTGCCAACGATCAACAGATTATGGCTGTCATGGGCGACGGTCGAAGCCACTGCCCCGGCCTCTAAGCCAAAACCTTTTACATAGCCCAAACCGTAAGTACCCGGCCCGCCATGCCTTTCC
>NZ_DCEA01000096.1:0-4034 GCF_002316705.1 Syntrophomonas sp. UBA1041 | reverse complement strand
AGCCCAAACCGTAAGTCCCCGGCCCGCCATGCCTTTCCATCACCATCACTTTGGCGATATCCCCTGCTTCCCGGTGCAGGGGCTGTCCGTTTTCCACCTTCATTTCGATCAAACGGTGATATGTCCCCACGTGGGCTTCGCGTATTTCCATGACATGGGCCTTGACCGTTGCAAGACCCGCAGGCGCCTTGATAACAAAATGCTGCGGTGACAGCTTTTCCTTCAGATGTACAGAATGACGGGCTTCCTCGGGATAAGTATAGTAGGGCAGTTCCATGATCATCTGCCCGCTTTCAGCCACGATTTTCCCGTCCACCATCACCCTGTCAACCGCAACCTCGGCCAGATCACTGATAAAGTTGATATCAGCACAGCGCCCCGGCGAAATACTTCCCAGATGCCGGTCTACCCGAAAGCACTGGGCGGTGTTTATGGTTACCATCTGGATTGCCGTGATGGGATCGACACCTTGTCTGACGGCCTGGCGCACGACATGATCGAGATGTCCCAGTTCCCGCAAGGTATGGGGGTGAACATCGTCTGTCACCAGAACCGCATAGCGGCTGTCGATATGATTTTCAGTGATGGCACGGACGGTTTCTTTTACATCGTGCCAGGCTGAACCTTCACGCATTTTGGCATACATCCCCAGCCTCATCCGGGCCAGCGCATCTTCTTTGGTGGTGCTTTCGTGGCAGGAAGCGATTCCGGCAGCAGCATAAGCCGGCAGTCCGATTTCCAGGTCGGGAATCGAATAATGCCCGGTAATCGGTTTCCCTGCATCCAGCGTAGCTTTCAACTCCCCGTGGGCATTTTTATCGCCGTAAATGATCCCGGGAAAATTCATCATCTCTCCCAAGCCGATTATACGGTCATCACTCATGGCCTCTTTGACATCATCCGGGCCGAAAACCGCCCCGGCATCTTCAAAACCAGGCGCAGCAGGGACACAGGAAGGCATGGTGGCATAAATTTTCATGGGCATGCTCCTGCCCTCTTCCACCATCATCTGAACCCCCTTCATGCCTAAAACATTGGCAATCTCATGAGGATCCATGAATATGGTCGTGGTTCCTCTGGGTAATGCAGCCCGGGTAAATTCTCTGACCGACATCATACTGCTTTCAACATGCATATGCCCGTCCAGAAACCCCGGCACCAGGGTATATCCTGCCGCATCGATTATCTGCGTGTCTTCCCCGATGGTATGATCCGCTTTCCCTACGGCAACGATCCGTCCAAATTTAATGGCAACATCTTTGTGCTCTTCAATTTCCCGGGTATTGACATTCAAAATACGTGCGCCGCGTATGACGGTATCTGCTTTTAGAATGCCCATCGCAGTCTGGGAAAGCTCCGCCGTGATTTCGTTAAAATTCTTCTCTGTAAGACTGTAAGATACTTTCATTCTTATCGCCTTTCTAGCGCCATGCTGGTTACGCCGGAACCTTCAACGAGAGGCCGAATGTATTGGCGACCCTTAAGGCAGTCGGCGCATCTTCTCAGAGACAGGGATCCGTGGCTGAGCGGGGGGTATATTGTCTGTTTATTAAGGTTTTTATTAGGATTTTATTATAAATTATATTGTACCATGCTGCACGGGTTTCAGAATTGGCAACTATGTCAGGCGGTGACAGATGGGAGTGACAAAAAAGGAACGTCCAACGTCCCCATCTGTCACCGCAGGAAGCAATGCTTCGGCATTGTTGATCGACTATCAATATTATGATATATTTTAGGTGTAAATATTGAGTATGGGGGTTTTGAAATGCCAAATATAAGGCCCATTTCGGATTTAAGGAACAATGCCAATGATATTTCGGAAATTTGCCATCAGACCCGCGAGCCTGTTTTCATCACTAAAAACGGTGTAGGAGACATGGTTGTAATGAGCTTGGAGACTTATGAGCGCCAGCAGGCGCTGATCAACCTATACGCAAAACTAGCCGAGGCTGAGGAGGAAATCATCAGCGGAGCTCAAGGTGAGGATTTCCTGGAAGTATCAAAGCAGTTGAGGGGTACGGTTCATGGACGTCTATAAGGTAAAGATATATCCCGCTGCTAAGCGGGATTTGAAGGACCTCGTCAACTATCTAAACACCCTTTCTGCTGATGCCGCACTACGGTACTATGATCTGATTGTAGAGAAAATCATCAGTCTTTCGCAGATGCCGGACCGGTGCCCTTATGTACGCAACAATTCCCTGAAAGTGAAGGGTTACCGTTGTCTGGTTGTGGAAAACTACCTGGTGTTTTACGTTGTGAAGGGCGACACCGTGCAGATTCGCCGTATTCTCTATGGCAAACGCAATTATGAATGGCTCCTGTAATTACGCCACTTCCTCAAACCGATTAACGATTAACTTAGTCTTTTGCATTCAGCCAGGGGTTCCTAGCGGGGAAAATTTCCAAGCCATGGCCTGAGCTTGGAACGACTCGATTAGTATAATGTTCCAGAGCCTGACAGGCCCTAGCCTGCAGGTTAATGATATAGTAGGCGGCCTCTGTAAGACTCTATTTTATGTGTCGATCAGTAGCGCAATCTGGGCAACTCCGTAAAGCGCTGGCACTGCTACCCACCACTATACCTATAATTCGGACGATATTCGGACATCATGCTTATGTGGTGCAATCGATGCAAGCGCCCAGCATATTGATGCAAAGTGCCTTTCCAAGCAATTGGCATCACCAGGAAAAGGGTATCTAGCCTCGAATCGTCAAATCCCTCCCCTATGTACCGGCCGGTAGCAATTACAATGCGCTCCTCGGTATCAGTAATCCTCGCTATGCTGTCCATTTGTGCTTGCCGCTGCTTCTTACTCATTCCACCATGCAGCATAAAATTGTATCCAAGTGAGAACCACACAAGTTAAATGGCATAATAATGATGCTTTATGCGGCAACGGCAGCGGGGATTGCGGCTGGTTCAAATCCATAAACCTCACCGACATAGCGAGCCAGGCGCAGATCCTTCACCCCGATACTCACTCCCGCCATTCGGGCCAGTTTACGAACCGTGGCATATATCTGGCCCGGCTTCATTGACCAGCCCGGCCCTGATCCTACCAACAAGTAATCGCCCTTTAAAATCGGCCTGAGGATACCGTAGTGTTCCAAGGCCAGACAGGCCCGGGCATGCAAGGTTACCTTACGGTCACCGATCTGGATAATCTCATTGTCCGAGCTCCAGCCTTCCTCATATCTGAGACTGCACAGTTCCCGCACCGATAGGTCAGCGTAAAGCAGCTCAACCAGGGCGCGATCGCGCACATTGATAACATCCTTGTGAACTTCGGCGCGCAGGCGTTGGACGCTATCCCAGGAATTGTGTAGTTCCTCCGAACTTAGCGGTTTGCGGCCAACCCGGGCGACCAGGTCGAAGGGGTTATGATTCAATATACTCTTGGCGACCAGGAATCTGCCGAAGGCGGACAAGGCCGACAAGCGCTGATTCACCGTGGAAGGCCGCAAACCCTTGTTACCCAGAAGATGGCGCTTATATGACTCCATCCAGGCGGGAGTCATTTGCCTGACTATTCCGTTTCTTTTGCCCTGGCTGCCACAGTATTTACAAAACTCAACCAGGGCATGGCTATAGCTTTTTATTGTAGACTCGCGGCGGTCCTGCCGCCGTAGATAGGCGGCAAAACAAACCTTGTAATTCAACACAATCCCCCCTTCGGCAGATGATATTACATCATATGCGTCTGGAAAGGATTGGGTATTTTCATTCTACAATATTTTAATCTATGAGTGCGGATGTGCTGCTTAACCATTGATATTATCTTTTGCTACTTGCGGTTTTATCCTGATCATCCGGCATCTTTACCGCAGCACTCTTTGTATTTCTTCCCGCTCCCACAGGGACAGGGCTGATTGCGTCCCACCTTTTCCACCCGAATAAGTTCAGAATAGCCTTGGGCATCGAATTTACCAGCTTGGCCCGGCCAAACGAGCTTCTGGAGTTATAAAATAACGTAAAGGAATATACTGTAAATAACCGTTAATATTATCTCATTTGGTGTAAAATAATG
>NZ_DCEA01000060.1:0-33646 GCF_002316705.1 Syntrophomonas sp. UBA1041 | reverse complement strand
TACAATTCAAACTAATCTTTCCAGTATTCAGGCAAAAGCAGCACCAGAATCGGGTATATCTCCAAACGGCCGACAAGCATTAATATACTCAAGACATACTTCCCCAGGTCAGAAACAAAACCGAAATTCTGGGTGGGACCAACCAGGCCGAATCCCGGCCCGATATTGCCGATACAGGCAGCTGCGGCGGTAAGAGCGCTGAAGATATCCATACCTACCGCGTTCATAGATATCGTGCCCAGCGCCAGAAACATGATATACAGAAAGAAGAACTGCAATACATTGCTGAGCAGATCGTCGCTGATATGTTTCCCCGCAAAACGCAATGGCAGGACCGCCTTGGGATGAACCATTTTCTTCAGTTCGATAAGGATGCGATATCCGATGATCAGATACCGTCCCGGTTTGATATTCCCTCCCGTAGATCCGGCGCAGCCCCCTACGAACATCATCAGGAACAGTACCCCTCCCGCCAGGGAGGGCCAAATATTATAGTCCGCGGTGGCAAATCCAGTAGTGGTCAAAATGGATACGACCTGAAAAGCAGCGGCTCTGCTACGTTCTTCCCAGCCAGTCAATGTACCCGCCACACCCAAGCTGAATACCACCAGCAAGGTAGCTATAACGGTAATGCACAGATAGAGCCTGAATTCCGGATCCCGCATGTAAAGTAAGGGTTTGCGCTGTTTGAAGGCTAAGAAGTGGAGGGTGAAGTTGGTGCCGGCGATAAACATAAAAAATGTTATAGCCCAGTGAATCAGGGGGTTGGCATAATAAGCGATACTGTTATTTTTGGTGGAGAACCCGCCTGTTGCCATGGTGGCAAAAGTGTGACAGAGGGAATCGAAGAGATTCATGCCCAGGGCCAAGAGAACTGCGGCGCAGGCCACACTTATCAAAACATATGACAACCAAAGCTTGCGGGCGTTTTCGCGAATGCGGGGGCTGATCTTATCAGAGATGGGTCCGGGGACTTCGGCCTTGAATAGCTGGTTGGCCCGGTTTCCAATCCCGGCGATGATGGCGATGAAAAGAGCTATGATACCCATCCCTCCCAGCCACTGAGTCAGGCAGCGCCAAAACATTAGGCTCTTGGGCCAGGATTCCACGTCGGCTACAACACTGGCGCCGGTAGTAGTAAAACCTGAGACAGTCTCAAAAAAGGCGTCGGCAAAAGAAGGCAGATATCCAGACATCATGAAGGGCAGTGAACCAAAAACGGAAGCCACCACCCATCCCAGGCTGACCAGAAGATAGCCCTCTTTGTAACTGATATGATCATAGGACTTGAAACCGCGGCTGAGGACTATACCAGTGATTACCGTTATAGATGCCGCCTCTACAATAGCGACGGTTACACCTTCTCGATAAGCGATCGACCACAACAGGCAGCTGAACATGGACACGCCGATTATTATCAAGATGCGTCCCAGATTACCCAGAACTGCTCCCCATCGTATCAATACCTGCTACCTCCATTTTTGAAAAGCCGTTCAATCTTATGGATGCTTTGCGGCAGCGAAAATACCATTAACCTGTCATAGGGTTTTATAATCGATTTGCCATCGGGAATGATGACTTGATCATCGCGGACCAGGGCTCCGATTAAAGAACCACTGGGAAAATTCAGCTTACACAGTTCCTTGTTAAGCACCAGCGATCCGGGCTGGGCCAGGAGCTCCAGCATTTCAGCGCGTTCGTCCCCCATGAGGGTAACCGAGAGAATTTCCCCCTCCCTGACGTATTTGATAATCGCCCCGGCGGTAAGCAGACGCGGGTTTAAAATTGTATCTATTTCCAATTGTTCTGCCAGAGGCAAGACATCAGTCCGCTTGATCTGGCAGACGGTTTTGCCGACTCCCAGGTTACGGGCGATCAGAGAGCAGAGCAGGTTTATCTTATCATCATCAGTTACGGCTACAAACAGGTCTGAGGAAGCTATGTTCTCCTCCTCCAGAAGCTGATAATCGCTGCCGTCCCCGTGGATGACTAGCGTGGAATTGAGCTTATGCGATATCTGCCGGGCCCGGTTGATATCCTTTTCGATGATTTTAATGCTCATAGCCGGTTTGCTTTTCTCCAACATCTGCGCCAAAAAGTAACCGGTTCGTCCGCCGCCCAGAATAGTCACATGCTCGACTCTTGGAGTAGCAAATCCCAAGGCTCTTTCCGCCTTGACCATTTCGCTGGTCCGGGCCATGAGATGAATGTGGTCTCCAACCCACAGTACGTCATCACCCCGGGGGACTATCATTTTATGCTGGCGAGCTATTGCTACAATATTATAAGGAACCGAGTTGTCAAGATCTTTGATCTTCTTTTCCCGCAACACCGAGTCTTCTTTTATCTCCAGTTCCATCAGTTTAACTTTGCCGTCGGCATAGTAATCGACATTCGTGGCCTCCGGGTTGCGGGCGATCTGACTGATCTCCAGGGCAGTGACACGTTCGGGATTGATTATCAGATCGATGCCCATTACTTCGTTTAAAGAGAAGGCTTTAACCTCCAGATATTCCGGGTTGCGCACCCGGGCAACAGTTGTTTTCACCCCGTATTTCTTGGCCAGCAGACAGGCCACCATATTCAGTTCGTCATACTCGGTAACCGCCACCAACATGTCCGCATCATGAATCCCGGCTGTTTCCAGTACCGATGTAGACGAACCACTTCCGGGAACTACCTGGATATCCAGGCTTTGGTCCAGAATCTGCTGGCGCTCCGGGGATTGTTCAATAACCGCCACGTCATGATTCTCATTGGACAACAACTGCGCAATAGTAAAACCTATTTTGCCGGCACCAATAATAAGTACTTTCATAATCCACCACCCGACTTCAAAATACCGTATATATTATGCTGCTAAGTTAATCAAACATCAACCGTCTCTTAAAGTTTGCCTTTTCTTACATATATTATCTATCTCTAAGATAATTGAACCGCCAATTCTTTATATTATCCTGTAATCCTGGTCTAGCTCATTGTCAATTATCATCATTATTCCTTACCTGAGGTGGGTTTACCTCCAGACTGAGTGGCAACTTTTTTCAAACATCTTCATGAAAACCTCGAAATTGCCGTTTTTTCAACTATAACCATATTTTAACCCGGCATATCCTGGCAAATGAGTGTTCTTTTTACTACAGCAAATAGGCATCAAAAAAGGAGCAGTGTGACTGCTCCTTTAAACCTCAAATGTAATGTGTGCTCAAAATAGATGCACTCTATATTGGAGGTCTTCAGCAAGTCTTACGGCAACGCGAATAGCAAATATTCGGTACTACTCGAAGGAGCTTTCCCATCCTCAAATATGGGTACATAATCCAAACGATTCTTGATTGCAAATTCAAAGTACTCTTCACGCAATGCCTGCATGTTATTCAAGGAGTTATTTGCCCCACTTACTTGGGCTGGGGCTGGATCAAAGATGGGTTGGTCCCGAATTGATTGTGCACCCAGAACAAAAAAACAGTATTACAACTACCGTAATTAAGAAAACCCTTCTCATAGAAACCTCTCTTTTTTTACTTGCTATCACTAGGAGTAGGGGATACTGCCTTTTTGTTGGAAATGAAGAGATATCCGTCGTTCGTCTTGCGCAGTGTCAGCACCTTGTTCCCGTCGGCCATGAATGTGTCGTTATAGAACAGCCGGATGATGTCCCCTTCCCGTTCGCCACTGGAAAAGTTTGTTTCCATCCGATAATTGGTGTCACCATGGAAATGGTAATAGGCATCGTATTTCTTCAGGTAAGTAAACTTATTGAGTCCTGTCTTATCGGTATCGGCAAGGGTCAGGCTCGTATACTTTTTCAATACAGCATCCATATCAATGCGGCGGATTTTATCGCAGCCGCATTCGGGCGCTCTACTCCAGCCGTTCTGAGCAATGACGGCTGCTATTTCCGCTTCCGTAGGATATACCCGCTGGCCGCTGCCACAGTAGAACAATGCATAAAGGTCTATCTTTTCAGGCGTATCGTAGAGCGAGCTCAAAAATTGGTTACGGATATTAATATATTCTCCGTTAAAAAATTCATTGCCATTGAAGTAGTTGAGTTCTTCCGCTGTCAACAGTGTTTGGTTGCGGATATTCATATATTCTCCGTTAGAAGAATCATTGCCATTGAAATAGTTGGGTTCTTCCACTGTCAACTGAGTTATGTCGGATTTTTTATTGTTATTGTTTGCCCCCATGGTACAGCCTACCACGGTGCCGACTAGAAGAATCACAACAAGTAGGGCAGGAAACTGCATTTTAGGCTTCTTGTCAATCATAGTAATCCTTTCCTTTTGAGCTCGAAAAAAGCTGTCTTTTCGCTTGACTGCGTTTTTGGCGCATTGCACCAGGGTAGTTTTTAGGGTGGTACACAGCCGAGGCCGACAAGCGCAACGCCTTTGACTTTTCCCGCCTTGTGACGCGGCGCATGAAGGTAAAACCCGAAGAGGAATACACAGTTTTCCGTTGCTGTACGGAGAATGACTACAGCGATTCCTAACTCATCTTGGAGTCGTCCCGTCCAGCCTCGTTCGTGGTTACTTACCCTTATTCTGTAACGATGCTGCCCCAGCTACCCCACCAGTGCTGTATATTGGCCTGCTCCAGCGCAGTAACAGGGACATAGAGAAGACCATTGTATTCCAAAGCCTCCACGGATATGGATAGCAGAACCGGGATTCCCCCCTTATCTATAGGACGAACTTCCACATTGACGGTTATGGGACGAACGATGGCCTGACGCTCCACAGAATATGGATAGGATAGCTCCACAAATATGGGGTCCCAGGCTTCCGGAGACGGGTGACCAGCACCCACGGGGTAAGGCCAGGGGAAATAGGGTACCAGGCGGTAAATATCGCCGGTAGCCAAACCTTGGGCCAGCAGCTCCTGAAACTGCCCCTGTGCCTGCTCAGTCAGCCGAAAAGAATATGTCGTCTCACGCCCTGCACAGACAAGGGTGCCTGTTTCTGCATCGTACTCTATCAGGCGCACATAATCCGCTCTGTAGTCGCCTCGTCCTCGCATGGGATAGGCCCAACGTTCGGCTATCTCTTCCAACTGAGGTGTTAATATTGTTACAGAATCACGAGTAATTGATGCTGCCTGCGTGGCTTCATCCCAGCTAAAAGTCCACCAGCTCGCCTCAAAAATCCCTTGCAGCGGAACATAGACCTCATCCTGATAGGAGAATAACTCCGTCTTTAGTAATTGATCCCCATAGGCATAATACCTGGAATCGAATAAAACATCGACCGTACCATCCATTGGCGTTTGCGTCAACAGGGCTGTTGTTTCCGGCGTGTACCCTTTGCCCGTGTCAATTGCAATCGTATTCCTCGCGCCGTCCCAGTCAACCCCAAAATCAAACACCGCTCCAATATCCCGCAGTTTGAAATAATTGCTGCCCTCGATATTGTAAGCAGTGAAGCTGATTTCTTTACCGTCAAGATATGTCCTTGAGGCCGTAGGCACGGCTTTTTTATCTCCCGCGCCCTTGCCCTGCATCTCACCGCCAGCCGTTGTATACGGTTGGCCGCTGGTGAGTGAAATCGCGTTATTCGCTCCGTCCCATCCGAGATCAAACTGCTTGGCCGTGCCGGACAGCGTATAGGCTAAATCGCGGAGCTTGAAATAGTTATTGCTGTTGATATTGTATGCGTCAAAAGCCACGTTTCTACCGTTCACAAGCACAGTCGAGGCCGTGGGTTTTGCCGTGACGGTATCAGCCGCGAACACGGGCGCGGCTGCGGAGATGATCATGCTGACAAGCAGCAAAATTATGAACGGTTTCTTTTTCAAGCTTTTCACCCCTCGTTTTTCATATTTTGGGGATTGCGATGGATCATTTGTGGATATTTTGTCCATAAGTGAACGTCGCGTCAGTGTGTCCATTCCGCCGCCAGGCGGCACATTGAAAAAGTGAAATCGGCACGCGCCGCAACTCACATTTTCGCGGGCAATGGTGAAGCGGCCCAACCTCAACCGTCGTTCAGATTTTTATTTTATATTCGGCAGTTCGGATGTTAGAAAGTTTCTAATTTCTACTACCGAGCGTAATAACTGGGTGTACAGTTTTATATTCATACGGGCGCAAAACTAACCCATGCTGATAATATCATTTTCGGCAAATTTTAACAATAATTTTGGTTTGGCTTCTTAAAATAGCAGCCCAAAACCACCATGAAGATGTAAAAGGTGTTTGCGGAAAGGCTTTTAAAAAACGCCCAAAACCGCATAAGTAAAGGATTTCAAGGCAAAAAAGAAAGTTAATGTTTGGACATTCCAAAGAAGTGTTCCCAATCATCAACCATCGTTCAACTAATTCGCTAGGAATTGTAACCTGGGATTTCTTTTTTATTTTCACCAGCATGCTCATCATCTTCCATCCTGACCATTTCTAAGGCTTTTCTATGCATGTATTGAATGTTTCTGACCGTATAATCCATACTGCCGGCGATTTTTTCGACTGGCTTTCCATTGAGATATATAAACCGCAATACGACTTTTAAATTTTCATCCTCAACGGATTCTATTGCATTTTCTATTTCTTGCTTGGCTTCGATTAAATCCTGAATTTCTTGATTTAAAGCTTCTTTAGCTTGTAATAATTTGACTACATTATTCTCTTTGGTATTGCCTTGGGTTTTTGGTGAAAATCCTTCATCAGAAATAAAGAAGGTTATACGATTAACCAGATCTTTAAGGTCCTCCAATTCATCTAATTTTTGTTTCAATGAGTATTTAATAACTCTATATTTTCGTAGACAGTCTTTTTTATGTTCAATGTCCACTTTATTCACCTCCCGATATACAGGGCCTTTAAAGCTAAAATTACGATTTCTTATGTGGCATGGTTTGGCCCTCTTTATAAATAGCAAAAATTTCTTTAATTGTGCTTTTCTATCCAAATAAATGCGGGTAGACTTTATTGGCTTAGGTTAAATTGTTCCAATACTGCGATATCGAATAACATAAAAGATAAACAAGCAGAGTATTAGATGACCTAAAAAATAAAGGATTTTTGGCAGATAAGCATTGTGAGAGGTCATTGTTTTTGAGAAGTGAATAAAGAAAGATATAGGTACATCCTCTATCTTGGACTGTACCATGACATTGAGATAGTAAGCACACCTTCCTCCCTTGTTTAATGACTTTTTAGAAAATGATTAATGATTATTCCATTTCGTTTTAACTTTTAATACAAAAGATTTCCTTGTATTTCATCCTGATCGGTCAATATAATTAAAATGCAGATTATGCCAAAAGCCGCTTCCCAACGAGGAGCGGCTTTTTATTGGTCCCAATCTGTATAGCTATATGTAAGAGCGACTTAAATGTATGCTAAATCAAAAATAAGGAGGTAAATATGAAAGGCATTTGAAAAAAACAATTATGCAGTTGTCAATCGTTCAGGCGAAAAACCTCATTGTTATAATGCAAGACAAGTAATACTTTAAACCACCATCGACCATCATATTACGGATTTTAAGCCGTTTCTTATATAAAGAAGCGGCTTTTCTTATGTCAAAAAACGAAAGGAGATTTTTCTTATGGCTACAATCGTATATGGAGGCCCTGGCAAAAAAGCATATGCTGCTATTGGCTCAATAGATGCCAGCGATCCTTATACCGTATTATGGGAAGAATACGGCTGGCGCTTTATTCAATATTCTGTCTCCACTCAGCAGGATAAAAGAGGATATATAGAAGGCGGTAGCGCTTCTGCTTGCCCTTCGGCTTATCAAGGCGGCGTTTTGGGAACTATGGACTCTCCTGAATTTGTTTATGGAGGGCCGGGAGAATCTGATTATGCTCAATTGGGATCGGTTTCCTCCAGTGAAAAAGTGACTGTTCTAATTGCCAATGATTCGGGCTTTGCGTTCATCGAATATCAAACCAGTACCGGAGCCAAAAGAGGCTATGTCAGATACAATACGGTCACAAGAGATACTACGACTGCATTAGCGAAAATGACCGAGGATGCAAATATGTATGCAGCCCCGTTCCTTTTTGGTGCCTCTTATGGCCTGCTCTATCAAGAAGAATTCGTTGTGGTTTTACGCTCCAATAGTTATGTGTGTTATGTGGAGTACAACACAACCACTGAACGCAAGCGAGCCTATGTATTTGCCTGGAAGCTGAATCGAATCAACACAAGTGCCAGTGTTCCAGCCTTACCCCTCTATGATGATAATTTCAAATATGGAACTGTAATGAGCAATTCTGTCGTTTACGGCGGTCCTAGCCCAGCCAATTATGCCGTCATCGGTTCCGTCGATTATTTAGAAATTGTCGGGGTAGTGCATCAGGAAGGGAACTATTACTTTACCGTCTATTCAACAGCGGCAGGAGCCAAGCAGGGCTTTGTCTTAGCCGATAATATCAACCTGGCTGCGGGCATTACCATCCCAGACAAGACCAATAGTTATACCGGCTGGGCAGATCTGACCAATGCACCGACTACGGTATATGCTGGCCCAAATCCAGATATATACACCACGATAGGTGCTGTGGCGGCAAATGAAGCAGTTACTGTTTTCTCAGGTGCTGAAAACAATTATTATCAAATTGAATATTCTACCGCGGCCGGCCCCAAAAGAGGATATATCCACACCAACAATCTTAGACATTACGATTTAGGCGGGTTGGCCATAGCGAATAGCCGCATTGTGGTTCATTATACGCCGGAACTCAATACTACTCCTGAATATGGAGCAATCGGCGCAGGAGAATTTGTCGTTATCTTAGAAAAGAATGATTCTGTCTGCTATATCGAATACAACACATCTTCCGCTAGAAAGCGCGGCTACACTGCTGCTTCTGGCTATATCTTTAAAAATATGTCCAATGTGCCTGCCTTGCCCGAACTTTCTTCGTCATTTTATATGGCAAACAGTAATTTAGCTGTATATGCAGGACCAAGCAATCAATATGCATCCGTCGGTTCCATTTCGCAAAATGAACCAGTGGTTCGCTTAAAGGAAAATGTGTATGGCTACGCTTATATCGACTATATAGGCAGTGGTATAAAAAAACGGGGCTATGTGCCAACAAGTGCGCTTTCGGTATATTATGCCGTTGTTATCCCCAGCTATTCTTTCCCGAATGTCTATAGTGCGGTCTATGGTCAAAGTGGTGCCGGCCGAGATTTGGTTTATTATCGTATTGGAACCGGCAATAAACATTTAATTTTAAACTTTGCCATTCGTGGATTTGAGGATAACTGGTATTATGATGGTATGGAGCTGGTGAATCTAGCAGGCTCAGTTTTACAGATGTTATCAGACAATTTTTCTACTCTAACAACAAATGGATGGTCAGTGTTTGTCATCCCAAGTTCAAACCCAGATGGTTTGATTGACGGGACTACCAATGACGGTCCGGGACGTTGCACTACGTACCGCTATGGCAGTACCAGGGGAGTTTTGGTGCAAGGCGGTGTCGATGTAAACCGGAGTTTTGAACCTTTTGAGGTGATGACGAGCAGCAGAAACTATACCCGTCCGGAAGCATATTGGTGTAAGGAATCAGAGGCTTTAAGGGATTTTATCGCAAACAATAAATCAACTGCTGGTACGAATGTTTTCATTGATGCGCATGGATGGACTCAGCAAATTATCGTGGTAGGAGGCAGTGCTTCTTCTTTAGGAAATATCTTTAAGAATTATTTCCCCAACAATTCTTATGCAGATTTAAGTTCAGCGAAAGGCTATGTAGCCCGCTATGCCCATTCATTAGGCATGAATGCCTGTTTGTTTGAATTCCCAGGCGATGTCGGCAGACCGGGCGATTTGATTCTCAAAGGTTATGATTCGGCTTATAAACAAGCCATTATGCAGATCATTTCTCAATTCTAGCTTATTTGCTGCAGCACCCTTTCCAAAAGGGTGCTGTGGTAATACATAATTTGTTAAGGAAGCATGATATGAAAAAATACCGATCAATGATCTTGATAGCAATATTTGCTCTGCTCATCTCGATTTCAGGCTGTCTCAATACAAATTCCGAAAAGCTGCAGGGCAATGTGCCCGGCAATAAGATGGCTTTAGAAAGAGAAGGGGTGCTGTATTTTGTATCTCCAGATATGCATACCGATTCTTATGCAATTTATCGTCAAGCAGGCGATGATGTCCCTGTAAAAATTCTTACCGGTTCTTTATTGCCTGATCGCGGGATCGGCATATCCGGCGATTTTTTATATTACATAAAAGATTACCCTTATACCTTATACCGGATTAATGTAGCCAATCAAAGCGCAAAAGAAGAAAAGATTATTGAAAATGCCAGCAGCTTCAGCTTATATGATCATCGGCTTTTTTACTGGAATCCACAGGACAAGTTTATTTATACATTGGATATAAGCGAGGGCTTTCCTAAGCCGCAGGCATTGAATCAAGTAGAGCCTTTGTTTTTGATGGAGGCTTATAAAGATGAGGTTTTATATATTACAGGAGATTTTAAGCAAGCGACTGACGGGAATAATTATTCTCAGCAGTTATGGCGGATGAATGATAAGGGAGAATCGCAGCTTCTTTTAGAAACATCACACCTGGATCAATGCCGGCCTTATCAGGATTACATTTATTACTTGAGTAATAAGGAAATTTGGCGTATCGATGCAAATGGCGAAAACCAGATGAAAATTTATTCTCCTGATGATGATGCCAGCGTCCGGTATTTTATTGTTTATAAAGACCGGATTTATATATTGGAGCAAGCCCCGGGACTATATTATTTTAGATCCGTCAATTTAGCCGGGAAGGAACGGCAGACTATTTATAATTACCGGCCTCCTGAAAAAGACTTCAATGGGGTGATAGAATATCTAAAACTTATAACGTTCAACGTTACTGAAAAGCACCTGTTTTTGGATGGGTATTCATTCTTCAGCGGAGCGCATCTCATAACCCGTATCCCTATAGCTGGTGAAGCTGATCAGAAATTTGAAGAGGTGCTCTTGAATGGCCACTGGATAAACTCTGAAGTTTATGTCCAATAGGTTAAGAAATACTAAGAGAGCACGAAGGGTTTTAGAGGAGACTTTTTCTGGAGAAGTCATTTGCTCCGGCACATAGATCAATAGCTTCCAGCGTACGCCGGAAGCTATTGATCGTAGTTTATAGTACAAGGTACCCATTCAGGGTTTTTCCGTGTAATGTAGAAAAGCTTGCCGTGGAAACCGTCTTAACACGGCCATCATCATACGAAGGTGTGTTATCGCCATCCCAATTTGCCTCAGTATAGTAGACAGTAGATCCCACAACGTCTTCAATGAAGACGACATGCCCATTAGTGCCACCCGAAAAACTGGCCACCGCATTTTTCATAGGAGTTGCTGTACTGGATTGTTTGCTTGAATACCCGCCATTGGCATTTGCATACCAGTTTTTAGCATTATTATCTCCGCTGAAAGTTATGGACCTGCCGCACTTTTCCAGAGCCCTTCCCCAACAAAACCAAGTGCATTGACCGGCCAGAGTAGGATTTGACTGGTAATACCAGTTCTGGCTATAGTAACAAGATCCGTTAATGTTCATACCGGGCGGATACTCACCCAGAATCAGATCGGTGACAGGTGCTGTAGATAGGTACCCGGCGTAAAAATATGCTCTCTTCTTTTGTGAGGTGCCGGTAATGGCATACTCAATAAACGCATAGCTGTTAAACATCTGACCGGTATAAAAGACCGTTTCCCCTCTTGAAACGGAACCGGCGGCCACATATCCAGTTGACGCAGGCCCGGTGTAAGTTGTGCCGCTGGTATTCACATACCTGGTAAGGTTCTGATTGGTGATCGTCGGCACCGACTCGGTAATGTTTACCGTGCTAGTGGGAACGTAGCCTCTTTTCTTATTGGTGGTACCGGTAACACTGTACTCAAGGTGCACCCAATTCCCCTCTATCCAGATGGCGGTTACAGTTTCGTTTTGAGAAACGCTGCCCACCGAGGGATAGGTGCTGGTGCTGGGACCGTAATAGACGGTCTGTGCGGATTTCATGGTCGACATGATTATCACTCCTTATTTTTGATTTGTCTTGCAAGACTACCTGATAAGGAGACAATCAATGCTAAAATGTAAACACTATGCTTAAATAAAAAGAGGATTGTTTTTGCTGTAATCCTTTTGCGCTATAAGCGGATGAAGCTTGATTTAATTCAAGTTTCTCTTAATTTGGTTTCGTAATTACATGGTCAGAGTGTCCGAAAAGCCAGCCGCAAAGATGGAATCAGATATAATTGATATATAAGTAAATACATCGGGAGGTCAGAGATGGGCTATATACAAGGAGAAGACCGCAGCCAACCCCAACTTTTCCCTGCAATCCGGGAAGAATTACTGGACCAGAACAACCCGGTAAGAGTCATCGATGCCTTTGTGGATAGTTTGGATATCGCCGCCCTGGGAATCACCCATGCCAGGCCCGCCAATACCGGTAGGCCCCTTATCATCCCAGAGACTTGCTTAAGCTCTACATCTGCGGCTATTTTAACCGTATCCGCTCCAGCCGCAGATTAATGAGAAACCTACGAAGCTTACCTGCATGAATTGCAAGCAACCGGTGAAACCCAAAAGCTGACTACCGATCCTGAAGCCCGGATGATGAGAACCAAAGACGGCTTTGCCTGCTGTTACAATGTACAAGCTGTGGTTGAGCAAACCAGCCACTTGATTGTCGATTATGAAGTAAGCAACTCCCGTAACGATTGCAACTCCCTGGCGCCTATGGCGCAAAAGGCGAAAGCGGCGCTGGAGACGGATACTCTCCATGTTCTCGGGGATAAGGGATATGATGACCGACAGGAGATCGAACAATGCGTCATGAACGAAGCTGCGATTATGCTTGTCAGAGCACCCGTTTGGCACTGTCAAGTGGTATCATGGCGCTCACTATCTGCTATGCAAAGGGATAAAAAAGGCCACCGGGGAACTGGGGCTTAGTTTTCTTGCCTACAATCTGCGGCGAGCTATCAATATGGTAGGTGTTCAGAAGTTAATAGAGGCCATGGGCGGGTAGACGCTCTCTTTTTTTATTTTCTAGGCAAAAAACATGCAAAAAAAACATTTCCGACGGAGAAACACACCGATCAGAAATGCTTGAAACCCGCGTAATTGCGGGTTTTCAGACAAATTATGGTCGGGATGACAGGATTTGAACCTGCGGCCTTCTGGTCCCGAACCAGACGCGCTACCAAGCTGCGCTACATCCCGAAAAAATTATATTTTCTGTCTCAGCGGATTATTTAGATAATCTTGACGCAAACAATATTGTACCTCATAAAGAACAGATATTCAAGGAAAACTGCTTTTTACCCCATATTGGGTTTGGCTTGGACTTATCAGCTCTGCGCTTCTGAAAGCAGGCCCGGTTAACGCACAAATCCCTCCCCAGATAGGCGTATCGGGAGGGATTTTCAAGATCCGTATCCTGTTTGCAAAATCCTGCCTTCAAATTATTGTTTGGGTTGGAAGTAATGATCAATCTATGGTTCAAATCCATATTGCCGCTGAATATTTACAATTTCTGACGACCACGCCTGCACCTTTTCTTTTACCTCGTTATCTTTGACTTGATCCACCACCAGAACCATATCGTCCCCGATTTCAACAGCGATGTTATACCCGCCCCGGGCAGTGTCACCGCTGACTATCAGGCCTTCATATTCTTCCTTTGACCACAGGCCGTTTTGCAGGAAGCTTTCACGGTTCATCACCATACCCTTATTAACCTGCATATAAAAACCTCCTTGATAAGATTATCTTCATTTATCTTCTCCAGGAGGTTTTGTTTCTATGTAATCTGCTGAATATCAGGGCTTGTTAGTTATTTTTCCGTTTAACAGAGCCTCTTTGGCAGATTTTTTCATAGCCTTAATGGCCCGCTCTCGTTTAAGCGCGCTGGATTTGTCAGGATATTCTTCCACATGAACAAATTGAACTGGCCGGCGCCCGCGGGTATATTTGCTGGCTGTGCCCTGGTTATGCTCCTCCAATCGCCTTGATAAATCAGTGGTATAACCGGTATAAAGGCTGTTGTCATTGCATCTTAATATGTAGACAAATGGCATAGTGCTCCCCATGATGAAGGGACAGCGCAAATCATTCCGCTGTCCCTAAAGAATTTGGATTATAGTTCTGTCCCCGGTTTAAAAGCGGTGATGGGTAACTTTCAGGGGCAATTGGAATTTATGAGTAATAGTATTGGCAATCTGTTCGATGTCAGCCAGGGTTACGTCAATGACAATGCATTTGAGTTTGGAATAAATCTGGTAGGCATGATCAAGTTCTTCGGCCACCAGTTCATCAATGCTTTCCATATCAACGGGCTGATCAAAGCTGCGCATTCTCTCCCGGCGGAGTTCAGACAGGGTCTCCAGGTCTATAGTTAAGCCTACCATCGCCTTCTTGCCTTTTAGTTCAATGATTTCTTTTGGAATCTCCGTATCCATGACAATCGGATAGTTGGCCACCTTTATGCCGACATTGGCCAGGTGCATTGCCAGAGGAGTTTTTGAGGTTCTCGGCATTCCCAGTATGATCAAATCAGCTTCAGCCACTGTGTCCAGATTCTGCCCATTGTCATGCTCTATGGTATATTCGATGGCCTTCATGCGATTAAAATAGCTGTCGTCCATCTTATGCGTAAGTCCTGTTATGTAAGCAGGCTTTAATCCGGTCTTAGTCTCCACAACTTCAAACAACGGCGCCATGACGTTTACAACAGTTACACCTTTCTGCTCGGCCTGTTCGTCAAGATAGCAAGACAAATCAGGTTTCACAATGGTATAAATCACTATTGCGTCTTCTTCAACAGCCTTATTGATGATCTCATCAACCTGTTCCTTTTTGGTAACCCTGGAGAAACGGGTAATACTGCGATCAACTTCAAATTGGAGCATAGAAGCTACTGCGATTTTTTCAGCAGTCTCCCCGACCGAGTCGGACACAGCAAAAATGTGAAGTTTAACCATAACAACGCCCCCTTTGATGCCGATTTCTATTAAGTCCTCTGTTATATCTATATTCTATAATCCCTCTAATAACTCCTTTTTCTTGGTTTGCTATTTCTGGGCTTTACAGTAATTGGAAATTCCTAGCTCCAAATTTCCAATATGCCAGTTCCTTTGCCGTCTGTTTCTTCCGCCCAGCGGTTATCTGTGCAAAGCAAGTTGCAAATCTCCATTATGTCCGCACAGACCAGCTTGCCCTGGGAAAAGGGGGCTTCAACAAAAAAGACCTCTTTATTGTTAACCAGGTAGCGCCGTTCGCCTACCTTTATTCTGATGGCCTTTCCTCCGGCAGGGTCGAAGCTGAACAAGCCATAGCCATAGAGGTGGTCGAACCCTGCTGCGCCAAGATCAATAGCCTGATAGTCCAGTATATTTCTTACTGTCTGAGCATCTGGATTACTGCCGAAGCGCTGCTTCCAACGCGAATAGATCAGGGCGGCCGCACCGGAGATGTGCGGTGCCGCCATTGATGTACCGGATAGATTGATATAGCGGTTTTCCGGATAGGTGGAATAGGTATCAACCCCGGGAGCCACAACATTGATACTGCTGTTGGAGTTGCTGAAATTGGCGATACCTGTAGAAAGGTCAATAGCCCCTACCGCAACCGTTTCAGGATAATAGGCCGGGTAGGATACCTCGTCGGTATTTGGATTTCCATCGCCGGCATTGCCTGCTGCGCAAATAACTGTTATGCCCTGGCCTACGGTTTTGATTATCTCGGCGTGCAAGGTCGGGTTTGGCAACGGGCCGCCTAAGCTCATATTGATGACATCAACCTGTTCTCCGCCAGGTCCGCGCCAGTTGCGGGCCCAGGCCAGGCCGCGGTTAATATCGCCTATGGCGCCGCTGCCATCTGCATTTAACACCTTGATGGCGAGCATCTTGCATTCCGGGGCCACTCCCAGGAGCTTGCCATTGGCGCCGATGGTTCCGGCTACATGAGTACCATGGCCATTGTCATCCATATAATCCTTGACCCCGCTGACCATTGAAATCCCGCCGATCATATTCGGAGCCAGATCCGGATGGCGATAATCTACGCCGGTATCGATAATCGCGACTACTGCCCCTTTCCCCCTGGTACTTGCCCACATTTTCCGGGTTGCGAGCAAGGCCACCCCCGGCGGGGCTAAGCCCTGGACCGGCAGTTCTAAACTGCCGAATATTCGTTTGCTGATTGGTTTAACAATCTGTATAGAGCATCCCTCCCATGCTCTATACTAAGCAGGAAAGAGCAGGATGTTTCCAAATCAGATTTATCATACATTAATTGGTCATTTGTTAAATATATAACTATTAGATAGGAAGCGTTAACAAATCATGATATTATATTAATAGACATAGAATCTGGGTGGGTGATCTCTATGAGTCCTGGCGCAGCTGTTGCAGTGGTCATCGTTGCCGTATGTCTTGGCCTGAGTATCGTGGCCGCAGTAATTGGAGTTTTCTTGTTTCAAGGATTCAAATGGTGGGATAAATTTTAGCCCTGCACCCAATGCAAGTCCAAATCCGGGGTGGCATGATAATGCCACTGTTTCTGTTTTTAGGCCACAAGTTTAATAGGACTAAATAACAATTTCACGATTTACGTAAAGGCCCCTTAAGAACATATGTTCTTAAGGGGCCTTTTGTGCTATTCTATATTCAACAAATAATACAGGAGATATAAATGGAATGAAAACCGGTACTGCCAACCTTCCTCTCCATGGCGGTCAGTGTCCAGCCTGGCTTTTTGGGCACATGAAAAGGCTTTGCCAGACCCTGATCGAGGTGATCATTGAGGAGTGCGGTGTAGACGAAGTCCTGAGGCGCTTGTCGGATCCCTTCTGGTTTCAGGCCCTGGGGTGCGTAGCAGGCTTCGATTGGCATTCTTCCGGGCTTACTACTACGGTATGCGCAGCTATCAAAGAAGGTCTGCAGCAAATCGGCCCGGCAGCCGGGCTGTTCTGCTCAGGAGGCAAAGGAAGGACTGCCCGCCAAACCCCCGCTGAGATTCGCAGACTGGCTGACCGGCATCCTCTGGCAATCGATGCCGAACAGTTGGTTTATGCCAGCAAGATGGCGGCCAAGATTGATAGTTCGGCAGTACAGGACGGCTTTCAAATCTATCACCACTTTTTTGTTTTCAACTGGGAGGGCCGCTGGACAGTTATTCAACAGGGCATGAACCAGTCCATAAGAGAGGCCCGGCGTTATCACTGGCTGAGCGCTCAAATGCAGTGTTTTACCGAGGAGCCACAGGCAGCGGTCTGTGGCGACAGTACGGTCGAGACCCTTAATCTGGTTTCTCAGGAGAATCAATCACTTAACCGTTTGTGTGCCGACCTGAGCCGCGAGGCCCCGCATCTTTTAATACAGGAATTTAAGTCGATAATCAGCCGCTCCCGCAGCATCAATCTGCCCAACCGGCACAGTATCCCATCTACGGCTTATCTAAATAAGGCCATACAAGCAGCCTACGAAATGCAGCCCCAAAATTTCGAACAGCTCTTACAGGTGCCAGGGGTGGGGGGCTCCACTCTGCGCGCGCTGTGCCTGGTAGCTGAAGTAGCCTATGGAGCCAGGCCCAGCTATACGGATCCGGTCCGCTATGCCTTCGCTCACGGCGGTAAGGACGGCTTCCCCTTTCCGGTCAACCAGGATGACATTGCCAATTCGTACCAGACACTGCGGAGAGCCTTACTCAAGGCCAAACAGGGCCGGCGGGAACAACTTCATGCCTTGCGCAACCTGGCGGCCTGGCATAGCGAAATGGTACAGGTAAAGGCCACCCCTCAATCGCGGGAACGCGCTCCTTTGCAGCCCGGCAACCGCTCCAATCAGCTCGCCCCAATGATTCAGCCCGGGCTGTTCTGATATCCATTCAAAACTAACCAGACCGTAAGCATCTGCCGGATAATAGCATATCATCATGATTTTAGGGGATTAACCGGGATTGACATTTGGATTGGCAATCAAGTATATAAAACCTGGGCTAAATATGGAGCAGCAGTTTATTATTGGTACCATTTCCATTACAATAAATCCAATGGTGTCTTATTTTGTCGCAAACAGCAAGTCAGAGAGGAGACACATGAGTATGACAGCAGGTTCTGAACAGCATCAAGTGCTGGTGGTCGCCTCTGGTAAAGGCGGGGTTGGCAAAACCACTACAGTTGCCAATGTCAGCTGCGCCCTGGCCAGGATGGGACTCCGGGTTGCGGTCGTCGATCTGGATATCGGCCTGAAAAAACTTGATTTAATTATGGGATTAGAGAATCGTGTGATTTATGATATCGTCCAGGTTATTGAAGGGGAGTGTACATTAAAGCAGGCTCTGGTCAAGGATAAGCGCTTTCCGGGTCTGTATATGCTGCCGGCGGCACAGACCCGCAACAAAGATGATATCTCCCCGGACCAGGTTAAAGGGGTTTGCTCCCAGCTCAAAGAAGAATTCGATTATGTCCTGGTGGACTGTCCGGCCGGGATCGAGCAGGGTTTTCGCAATGCCATTGCCGCTGCGGACCGGGCTATAGTGGTCACCAACCCGGAGGTTTCCGCAGTGCGTGATGCGGATCGGATCATCGGCATGCTGGAGTCGAATGGTTTTCAGGATATCAAACTGATTGTCAACCGGGTGCACTGGGATATGGTTAGAAACGGGGATATGTTGAGTATAGAGGACGTGGCCGAGCATCTTTACGTGGATCTTATCGGAGTTATTCCCGAAGATCAATATGTGGTGGTTTCTACCAATAAAGGCGAACCGATAGTCCTAAATGACAAATCCAGGGCAGGAGCAGCTTTTGACAATGTGGCCAGACGTATTGTCGGTGAAGAGGTTCCCATACTCCCCCCGCAGGAACCGTCTTGGTGGGGCCGCATCAAAAATTTCAGCCGTGGCATATTCTCCGGTCACTAAGGAGGGAAGGTTGTGCTAGGTATATTCGAAAGGCTATTTAACCGCTCCGGTGCTTCCAGCCGCGCTCAGGCCAATCAACGCCTTCAGGTGGTTTTGGCGCAGGATCGTTGCGCTGCTTCGGCGGATATGCTTCAAATCATCGGCAATGATGTAGCCCGGGTGGTGAGAAAGCACCTGGAAATCTCAGGGGAACCGCGGATTCACATGCTGCGCCAGGGACGCCAGACCGTGATCGATATAAACATCACCGTAAAAGCGAGGTAGTTAAGTGGATCCACTTACCATAAAGGGTCTGAATAATACCTTGATCCTGGTATTTAACAAGGATCAAGGCTATGAACAGTATTGCCAATACTTAAAAAAGCGCCTGGAGTCAAATCCCAAGTTATTCTGGGGCTCACCGGTGGTCTTTAAAGGGCCGGGGTTAAAAACTCTGGCCTACAATGACCTCATCGAACTTCAGAAGCTGTGCCTGGATCATGGTATGGTTTTAGACAACATGCACAACTCCGCAGCCGCGCCGGTTCAGCGCGATGTATTTCTGCGCCGTCATATTCGCAGCGGGCAAACTGTACATGCCGACGGTTCAATAGTGGTATGGGGCGATGTTCACGAAGGGGCCGAGCTTTACGCAGGTTTGGACATCGTGGTCCTGGGAAAACTGACGGGCATCGCCCATGCCGGCTGTTTCGGCAATACGGCCGGCATCATATTTACTCTGGAATTGGCCGCCCGACAAATCCGCATTGCCCAGATCAACGCGGCCTTTGAGGGCCCGCCGGGTTCCGGCCCTACAGTAGCCTTTATCCAACAGGGAGCTATACATACCAAAAGCTATCGTACCAAGGAACAGGTGCAGCTGTCCTTTACATCCAACGCCTGAAAATCCGTCAATCCGGCCCCGGATTCGAATGGCCTTTTCTTGTTTTCATCTCCTTAGAAAGGTTTTTCGAAATGTTCGGGGTTTTCCCGCTGAGGCCGGCCCATACGTCAAAAGACCTTGCTTGGGGACGCAAATGAGTAAGGGGGACGCTTCTTTCGACTCATTCGCGATTCAAAAGAACATCCCCCTGATCCAAACCGTTCCGCTATGCGTCTTAATGATTTACAAAACCAACCGGGTTGCAGAGTACCCCTTCTTTAGCGCTTGATAATAATCGTCGAAAGGCTCCACATCACCTTTCATTGTCTTAGTCCCCAAAACAGTACCCAGAGGATCCAATTCATTCATTATTTTGATCTGCTCCTCTGTCGGAGGTTCCAATACCGTTAACTGCGGGGATACTTTCAAGTCCCAATCGATCAGTTCTTTAATCTCTTTTATCGTCTCCCCTGGATAGATGGCGTCCAAATACATTTCTTTGCTTACCTCATCAAATTTAAACAAGCCGCGGTCGGTCACAACTGCAACCGGCCCTCCTCCCAGGAGGCCCGCCTTTTTCCTTGAATCATAACCGGTTAAGTGCCCCGGACTGGTGTTAAAGTCTATCTTCTCTACAAACTTGCCTTTCTGCAATCGCATCACAATGACCGTGCGCGGGGCCGAAGAAGCAATATCATTGGCGCCGCCGCTCCCCGGCAGCCTGACCTTGGGGTGATCGTAACTGCCGTCTTTGCCAAATATGGTGGTGGTGTTTAAATTACCGTATTTATCACATTCCGCTCCGCCGATAATTCCTACCGTAACAAAACCGCGCTGCAAGTCACTGAAAATCCGGTTCATGGAACCGGCAACCAATGCGTTGTCGGTGGTGGGGGAATCCGATATCGTCCAGGGCATGCGGCGGGTCTTGGCTCCAACTCCGCCGCCTTCATAGGCCAGGATCACATCCGGCGCATGGGTTGCGGACGCAACTGCTCCTGCCATCAGCGGAATGCCCACCCCTACGAAGGCCACATCGTCATTGCGAATTTGTTTGGCGCAAACAACCGCCATCATTTCCGAGGCTGAATATTTCTCAGCGTATTTCATTACAATACTCCCTCCCTCGTCCGAGCAATAATCTCCGGTATCATGCAGTTGTCCTGTTCCATTTCCTGGAGTTTGGCCAGGCGTTCACGCCCTACTTTTTCCAGGTATTGTTCATGGTTGTCTATACTGTAAACCCATTCATCCAGCCACTGTAAAACGCCTTCCCTGCTTTTGGAAGCCTTAATGAATTCCTGACGGAAGGGATTATCCATCCAATAGTAGCCGGTAACAGACAGCGGGTGGCAGCCAAATGGCACTTCCACCACTGCGGACACAGCATACTCCGGTATCACGGTCATGTTGGGGAGCTTGCGAATCTCGCTGGTGGGCACAATCTCTTCACAAGTTATGACCACATTTTTGGAGGCTTTGGCGGCAAAATCGTCGTTGCCCAACATCCCCCATATCTGACAGTTGCCGGCCATGTCGGAGCGTTGCACATGAATAAAAGTAACGTCAGGTGTAGCGGCCGGCACCAGGGCTATCGGACCAGTACCGTATGGGTCGTCTATGACTTTTATGTCCGGATTATATTTAATAATGTCGCTTCCCAGGAGCGACTTGGTGGGGAAAAACGGGAGTCCCATAGCTCCGGCCATCAGGCGCAGCCCGGCGCTATAGTTGGAGTAAGGTATCATTTCGATATGATTGGGAATCCCTTCCTCAACTGCGCGACGGATATTGTAACCCTGCCCGACTACCCCGATCCAAATATAGGCTGCTTCGATGCGGCTGAAACATCCGGCTGCGACCAGCAGCTCAATGGGATCAGTAGTGGTGTCGGTGATATAGGTCATGTTCTTGCGGCCCTGCCTGATGATTTCATGGGCGACAGCCAGTGGTTCGCGGGCGCATATACTGGCTATGTTGAGCGAACAACCGTCAAAAACATACTTGCTGACTGCTTCTTTTAAAGTCATCCGTTTATCTATCAATTGCTATTCCTCCTCGGCAAATACAAATATTCCACCTCTAATAACCCATATCTCTGGCAATAACATATTAAGCAATAACTATGCCACCCCACCTATAATCGGGGTTGTTTTGCAGCAATTTTCCCGGCTTGCACAGCCCTGCAGCCCGCTCTTCGCCGTATGAATGCATTTCGATATCGAAATTTAGGGAATCTTGGGCCCCATTCAACCGCTATAGGTTTCATGCCGACGCGTTGAGGTGATACTCCTTTTTTCACATATCCAGCCTTATAGGGAGGAGATCGATTGTATTGCTGTCTTTACAGGTGTCAATATATCCGGACGTTATTTCCCTTCAAACCACTTCACCAATATGCCCTTTGGGGCTGCATTTGATTCCGCAGCGTGTACCGCAGGAAAGCCTAAACGCAGCCTGTCTTGCCCTGTCGCTTTATGAATCTCTTGTTATCAGGCGGGATTATTATATAAAAGCAGGGATAAGCGTTATTAACGCATGTGGCTCCGGATGGATGCCGGTTCGAAGGGAACACCATGTACCTTAATAACATTCGATATGCCAACCCGAGGCTTAGTGATGCTGAGGGTGCAACCAGGAAGAGGGAGATTTAGAATAAAGCAGCGACGCATAAAGCTTTGCGGAGGTCAGTCCCTGACGTTGACAGAAGCTGTTTTATAGTCAACGGTCAGGGCCAGACCCTCACCATTACTCAGCCATAAACATGGCTATGTCGTCATCAACCGTAGTAATACCTTTAATCCCGAACTCTTCGGCAAATATTTGGGCAACATTTCGAGATAGAAAGGCCGGCAATGTAGGACCCAGGTGAATATTTTTCACGCCCAGGTACAATAAGGCTAACAGTACCGTGACCGTTTTTTGCTCAAACCAGGCGATATTATAAACAAAGGGAAGCTTATTTATATCGTCCAGCCCCATGATAGCCTGGAGTTTCAATGCCAAAACCATTAATGAATAACTATCATTCAATTGCCCCGCATCCAGTACTCTGGGTAAACCTGCAGCATTGCCTAATTCCAGTTTGTTAAAACGATATTTGGCACACCCCGCAGTTAAGATTACCGTGTCCCCGGGAAGCTTACGGGCAAATTCGGTATAATATCGTCTTGACTTCAATAAGCCGTCCCAACCGGGCATAAAGAAGACTTTCTTTATGGTTCCGGAGTCGATAGCATCAGCCAGTCGATTGGCCAGGGCAGCCAATTGATGGCGCGCATAACCGCCTTCTATGCTTCCGGACTGAATCTCCTCAGGCCCGGGAAGGGTTTTAGCCAGCTCGATCAAGGAGGAGAAATCCTTTTTCCCGCCGACATCGGGCACGATATGAGCACACCCCGGGAAGCCCGAAAAACCGGTTGTAAATACTCTGGTTTTAAGTTCTTCCTGCTTTAGAGGCATAATGCAGTTAGAATTAAACAGGATCGGTCCATGAAAAGATTTAAACTCTCCCGCCTGCGTACACCATGAGTTGCCATAGTTTCCTGCCAAATTGTCACAGGTTTTGAAGGCGGGATAATGATGGGCTGCCAGCATGTCGCCATGGGTGTAGACATCAACACCTGTTCCCCTGGTCTGCTCAAGCAATTGTTCCAGATCGGTCAAGTCATCTCCAGATATCAATATGGCCGGATGATTTCGCACCCCGATATTAACCCGGGTTATTTCCGGATGGCCGTATTTTGCTGTGTATGCCTGATCCACGAGGGCCATCGCTTTCAAGCCATATTCTCCGCTCTTTAAAGCCAGCGCAACCAGGTCGTCGCTTGAAATACAGTCGTCCAGCGTAGCAGCCAGGGCTTCGTAAATAAAGGCATAGATTTGAAAGTCCTCTTTTCCAGCATGTAAAGCCTGGTCCAGATAAGCTGCCATCCCTTTTACGGCATATATGATGGTTTCTCTTAAGGAGCGTAAATCCTCATCTTTGGTGGCCAATACACCAACCAGGCGAGCTTTATATAGCATGTGCTCTTTGGCATACAGCCTGGACCCGCCGGGGTTGATTTCAAATATGGCGGCGTCATGGAGAGCAGTCGCGTCGGCCCCTTGTCTTAATTTATTTCTTAAAGACATCATTTCTTTTATCTGTTTTTCAATTGCCGCACCATCAAAATTGGCGTTGGTTAGAGTCATGGAAAGACTGCGTAAAACTTGAAGATTTATTTCCGGAATATTGCCAATATCGATCTTTCCCTTGACTACAATCTGCGCGATTCCCTTAATGGCGTAAACCAGCAAATCTTGCAGCCGGGCGATCTGATCGTCCTTGCCGCATAGGCCCCGAATAGTACAGCCTGCATTTTTAGCAGCCTCCTGGCATTGATAACAAAACATGCTTTGGGTCCACTCCGAGGTATTAACATTGGATATGCTGCCGCCCGGCCTGCACAGGCGCAACTTTCACTGGCATTCGTAACACTTTATAGACATAGCCATCCTCCTTAATAATGCAACCTAATGATTACGATCATAGATTAATCGGCTAAAAACCTGGTTCGAGCCAAATACTCTAAAAAATCAAAAACTATGGAACGTTATACAACCTCTAACAGTCCATAGTTATTGACTTTTTATTCAGTATGATATGATGCCGGCCGCTCTTATTACCTTTAGTTGTCTAATTCGCCGGTTTGCTCTCAAAAAACGGATCTATCTTGACCGGTTTAATTAAGGTGTCGGACTGAATCTTGATTGCTGCAAATGTTATTCAGATTCAGCCCCGGCATTAATCAACAAACTTAAGGCTTATCCCAATCCAGTGCCTTTTAATTTGTCATAAAATGTGGAGCGGCTGATGCCTAGCATTTTAGCAGCTTTAGTTTTGTTCCCGTTGCACTTTATTAAAGCTTTTTCAACGATCTTCTTCTCTTCTACCAGAATGGTGTTGCGATAATCATCTTCAACAAAAGGACTGTGAATATCTTGATCGTCAGTAAAAAGATCTGAAGGCAATTGATTGGGTTCAATGACAGCCCCTACATGCAAGTTCATGATTCTTTCAATGCAATTTTCCAGTTGTCTGACATTTCCAGGCCAGGAATACTCGGTGATAACCTTCAGGGCCTCCGACGAAAATGTCTTTTCCGGAATTCCCAGTTCCGAACTAAAGTGAGTAATAAAAGCTTTGGCTAACGGAAGGATATCGTCCTTTCTTTCCCGGAGCGGGGGTATCTCCAACGTAATAACATTCAGGCGGTAATAAAGGTCCTCTCTGAATTTACCCTCCGCAATCAATTGACGCAAATTCTTGTTGGTTGCGGCAATAATTCGCATATCAACTCTTTTGGACTCGGTCCCACCGACTCTTTCTATTACTTTATCTTGTAACACGCGCAGTAATTTGGCCTGCATGGAGAGCGGCATATCGCCTATCTCGTCCAAAAAAAGCGTGCCTTTGTCTGCCAGTTCAAATTTTCCGGGTTTTCCGCCTTTTTTAGCCCCCGAAAAAGCCCCGTAGTCATAACCGAACAATTCTGATTCCAGAAGATTATCGGGAATTGCGGCGCAATTAACTTTAATAAACGGCTCATTTCTGCGTTGGCTAAGATGATGAACGGCATGGGCAAATAATTCTTTGCCGGTTCCGCTTTCACCGATGATAAGCACAGTAGCACTGCTATGAGCAGCTCTGCGGGCAATTACTTTGAGTTCATTAAACCTGTCATTCCAGGACAAAATATTTTCCAAAGCATATGACCCGCTATTGGATTTTTCTAATTCTTTTTTATAATGCTCTACCTTGCCTTCCAGCAATCTAAGCCTTCTGATCAATTCTTCGATCTCTTTCCGGCTCTGAAAAGAAATCTTCTGAATTGCGCCGACAGACTCCCCTTGATCGTTTATTACAGGAGCGCAAGATACAATCATCTTCTGATCACGGATGACCTGAATCCCATCAAAGCCTGCTTGCCCGGTTCCGGCAATCTCGTGTAAAGTTGTGTTTTCCATCAATTCGGTTATATGCTTGCCGATAACTTCATCACCATCAACATTGAAAAAAGCAGCCAGTTTTTCGTTTATTAATGTTACGCGTCCTTTTTTGTCTACAATTACGATCCCCAGATAAACTATCTCAACCAGCGTCAGTAAAGTTTGTTCGACATCCTCGGTACAGATACGAGATTTCATATATTCTAATCCTCCTCTCGAGAATACGCACATATATCATCCCTGTAATGTACTTGCTAAGTTGAACTAGCAGTAATAGCCTGTTATCTTCCGAATCCGCCGCCATCCACGGGCAAAACCGCGCCGGTGGTGAAGCTGGAGGCTTCGGAGGCAAAGTAAAGCGCCGCTCCGATTATTTCGTCCGGTCTTCCGCCCCGCTGAAGGGCCAGGGTATTTTCAAATTTCTTGTTTACCGCTTCCATATCCCATGCCTTGGAAATATCGGTTAAAAAGGGTCCCGGCATAATGGAATTGACCCGTACTTTGGGCCCGTAGGCTATGGCGAAAGCACCGGTGAGCGCGTTCAGGCCGGCCTTGGCAGCGGCATAAGGAGTCTCTTTGGGTGTGGGTCTGACTGCCGCGACACTGCTGATGTTTATAATCGACCCGCCTTCGCCTTCGGCCATGCGGCTTCCCACCAATGCGCAGAGTCTAAACGGTCCTTTCAAATTAACGCCCATAACATTGTCCCAATACTCCTCGCTTACGTTAACCAGAGAGTCATAAAGCGGGGACATGCCAGCGTTATTCACCAGCACGTCTACTTTGCCGAAGTGCTTGTACGCAGTATCGACAAGATCATTGATCTGATCCCAGCGTCCAACGTGGCAGGCACATGAAAGGGCCTGCCGGCCAAGTGCTTCAACCTCAGCAACTACTTGCGATGCGGCCTTTTGGTCGCGCTCCGAGTTACGGTCAACTACTATTATGTCAGCTCCGGCTCTGGCAAAGGCCAGGGCCATTTCCCGTCCCAGGCCCCGTCCGCTGCCTGTGATCATTGCCACCTTGCCAGCTAGTGAAAATATTTCCTCCGGCGACTTCATTCAACTACCTCCTAGATATGTTTAAATTATACTACAACTGTAGGCTGTTAAATATATATTTCGACAAAATGCGACGATATTCATAAGCCCCTCATGTTCAACTCTACTGAGATTTAAAACTCCAGCCCGGGGCCTCAAAGGGAATATGATAAGAGCACATTATCATATTCCCTTCAGGCTATTAATTATTTGCTTATTTTGAACTGAGGCTTGCTTATCTTATCGTCAACATGTTCGAAAACAACATCCATTTCCATGCCGATACTGAGATCTTCCGGCTCACAGTCAACGACGTTGGCGATAAACCGGACACCGGGAGCATCATCTATTTCTATACAGGCGACGATAAAAGGTATTTTTTCTTTAAATTCAGGAAAAAAGGCCTTATGAACCACGGTCCAGCTGTACAATTTGCCTTTGGGCGAGACTTTGGCCCATTCAAATTCGCCTTCACAGTCAGGGCAGATGATGGTTGGATACCACTGCCAGCCGCCGCAATTTTTACAGCGGGGAAATTTCAATTCCTCATTACGGCAGCCTTCCCAAAATGGAACTAAAACCGGCCACTCAATGTCAGGCAAAAGGAAATTCTCTTTATCCATGCTTAATTACCCCCTAGAATCAATGTACCCTGGAACCATCCTCCAAAACCTGACACCAGAGAAACTTCCGCGTCTTTTACCTGAGCCAATCCAGCCTCACCTCGCAGTTGTTTCACGGCCTCTATGACGTGGGCCATTCCGTACATATAACCCTGGGATAATAATCCTCCATGGGTATTGAGAGGCAGCTTCCCGTCAAGGGATATGACTTCTCCGTTGCCAATAAAACGGGCGCCTTCTCCCTTCGGGCAAAATCCCAGGTCTTCAAGTTGGAGTATGACATTGATGGTAAAGGAATCGTAGATTTCCAGAACATCGATATCATCATGGGTAACCCCCGCCTGCGCAAAAGCGCTCGGAGCCGTCTGTGCCGCCGAAGTCGTCAGCGGGTCTGGAGTCTGCGTAAAGAAAAACGGGCTGGCCGGGTTTAGCCCCGCCGCAGCAATACCTAGCACTGTAGCGGCAGGACGCGCCAGATCTCTGGCCCTCTCTTCGGTGGTTAAGATCAGGGCAGCTGCACCGTCGGTCATTACACAGCAGTCAAAGAGGCGTAATGGTTCGGCCAGCAGCGGTGAGCGGAAATAATCTTCCACGGTCATAGGTTTTCTCATCTGGGCATTGCCGTTGAGAATCGCATGTTTGCGGGTGTTCACCGCTATCGCTGCCTGTTGGTTCTCAATGTTTCCATACAGCTTCTGGTAACGGTTCGCTATTGAACCGAAATATACCGGCTGCGGGAAAAACCCGAAGGGCATTTCACAATTTCTTTTATAAAGGTCTTCTTGATGTATTCCCCGGGGTGAGGATTTTTCGGGTTCTGACACCTGATTGGCGCCTATATAAAGGAGGACGTAATTGGCCTTTCCGGTCTGCAAAGCCAGTTGGGCCAGTTCAATGGCATTTACCACGCCGGCACCGGCATCCATGCCTGCAATGGCTCTAAATCTCAGATTGGCATGAGTATAGAACTCAAACTCGTTAATATGAAGCTCAGTCCGGATTCTGGGTAAGACGACCCCATCAATATCCGACATCTTTAGCCCGGCATCATGTACTGCCCGGTACGAAGCCTGGAGAAGAATCTCTGTGGACGTCATGCCGGAATTACTGGAATAAGTTGTCTCCCCGACGCCAACTATGGCTGTTCTTGGGTTCATATCGTTAACCTCCAATGGTTTTACTGCCCTGGCTCAATTATTACACCAATGGATCATAGGGGAAAACATCAGCGGAAATCTCCAGCGGATAGAAGCTATTCTTGACCGCGGGTACGAATATTTCGCCTATAGTCTCCGGGGTCCAGCCGTTATCCAGGTGCATATTGCGAATGGGACGAATTTGCGAGAACAGGGTAATTTCATTGCCTCTGACTCCAAATATCTGGGCGTTCACTTCCTGAGCCTGGTCACTGGCCAGATATACTACCAGCGGCGCAATCTTGTCAGGAGTCATGCGTTTGAACTTCTCAACCCGGGCTTGTTTGGCAGGATCATCGGTCTCAATGGTGCCCACCAGCCGGGTATAGGCAAAGGGACAAATCAAATTGGCAGTCACATTGAATCTTTCCAGATCCAGGGCGGTATTCTTGGTTAACCCGACGATACCCGCTTTAGCAGTTCCGTAATTAACCTGACCTACCTGGCCGATTAAACCGGTGGTTGAGGTAAAGTTGATGAAACGGCCCGACTTCTGTTCTTTCATATGGGGCGCAGCAGCTCTGGTCATTGACCATGCGCCTTTGATATGCACTCCTATGACGGCGTCAAATTCTTCCTCGCTCATTTTGAAGAGGATGCGGTCCCGGAGAATTCCGGCATTGTTAACTACAATATCAATTCTGCCGAAGTTCTTAACTGCGTCTTCTATGATCTTTTCAGCTGCCGACAGCGAAGCAACAGACTCAAAGTTGGCTATTGCCTGACCCCCTGCAGCTCTGATTTCCTGGGCGACTTCTTCGGCGACCATCTGGTCTACGCCTTGACCGGTAGTGTTTCCGCCCGGATCATTAACAACTACCTTGGCTCCATATTTGCCAAGAAGCAGGGCAATTTCTCTGCCTATGCCCCTGCCGGCACCGGTAACTACAGCTACCTTATCTTTAACCATTACATTTACCTCCCGAAATTCTAATACTTAGTTGCCATCAAATCTTCCAGCCTCATATCCCCGGTATAAAGCACCGATGTCATCATCCAATTCCAGTTGATATATAATAAATGCTCAAACCAATACTTCCATAAATACAATATATATTGCTGCCGGCTTCATCAGGCATTAGATGAAAGACATCGGATGCTTATTCCCGGGAGTAGGTCATAGTCAATTTCATATATGACTAAATTACCGGTTAACTAAAAAAATCACACGATTTTGGCTTCCGCCGCCTTGATAAAGGGCGCCATTTTGCCAAGTTCAACCTTGCCGTTGGAATTGATGGGGAAATCTTCAAATGGCATAATTTCAACCAGGTTGGGAAGCTTAAATCCGGACAGATACTGTCTGCAGAATTCTCTCAATTCCTCACCGGTGATTTTGCCTTCTTCTGTAAGAGCAACAAAGGCTATCGGGGTTTCACCCCATTTAGGATGCTTGGCGCCGACCACAACCGCTTCCTTAACTAATGGATGCATTTTAAGGGCGCGTTCGATTTCCGCGGGATATACGTTTTCGCCGCCGGTTTTAATCATATATTTAACCCGGGTAACAAAATCCAGAGTTCCGTCAGGATTGCGTCTTAAACAGTCTCCAGTGTGGAACCAGCCATCATAGAAAACCTTTTCATTTTCTACCGGGTTGTCCCAGTAACCACTGAACATCATCGGCGTGCGGATAACCAGCTCGCCCACTTCGCCGTCCGGCACCTCGTTGCCGTCGGCGTCGAGAAGGCGAACCTCGCAGGCCAGGCCTTCAGCTTTTGATAATGCGTTGTATTTAGCCCCAATGGGAATAACATTGTTGGAGAAATTATGAGGCCCGATTTCAGTTAAACCATAAGTATTCAAATAAGGTGCGTTCAAAAGGGTGGTCAGTTCTGCCATTTCTTCTACCGGAACCAGGTCGGCCATGGAGCCTACCGCTTTAACGCCAACAATTTTGGCGTCTCTCTTCTTGATCTCTTTAATAAGGCGGTCCAGCATGCCAGGGGCCATAGCCAGCCAACCGATTTTGTTCTTGGTGATTACATCAACATATTTTTCGGCGCTGTAGCCGTCATGGAATATTACTTTACCACCGAAAGAATGGGTGGCAAACATCTGGTCAACTGAAGCTACATGGAAAAAAGCGCCCCGGGCGATAAAATTGTCGTCCTGGTCTACTTTCAAAAGCCGTTGATATTCGGCCATATTGTACATGACTCTCATTACTGACGAGCGCTGGGAAATGGTTGCGCCTTTAGGTCTGCCAGTTGTGCCCGAGGTGTAAACGATAAAATAGGCGTCTTCTTCGTGCAGTTCGATGCCGGGTTCTTTGGTGTCTCCCTCTTCAAGGAGTTTGGGGTACTCATAGGTTGGTAATGAAGTGAAACCGGTTTCCCCCATATCATCCAACAGAATGATCCTCTTAACAAAAGGCATGTTGGGCAGGATGTTCTTAAACTTTTCAAAATATGGCTTCGCAACAATAATGGTCTCCGGTGTGATAACCTCGATGGCTTCCTGCAATTCCAATTCAGTATAACGGTCGTTGCAGAATCCGATAATCCCGCCGATTTTTGCTACCGCGTACATAATCTGAGCACATTCCACCCGATTGCCCGACAGGGCGGATATGCGCTGACCGCGTTTAATGCCGATCTTGTCCATACTGTTGGCTAATCTGTTAACATCCTCGTTCAATTCTTTGAAGGTCCATTCCCGGCCTTCCCACTCAACCGCTATACGGTCTGGTGTTAACTTGGCCTTTTTCTTAATAATGTCGCCAACAAATTTCTGTTTAGCCTGCCACATCTTTTCTTTGATTGGCCCGGGATCAAAGTTAGGTTGTAAACTCATATATCGTTCCTCCTCTGCCACATGCCCGAGGCATATGGGTTTTCTTCACCTGGCGTTACAAAGTCCTGGAATTAAATCGTACGATTAAATTGTACCCATTGGGCTACAGTTGCTGCGAAAAAGTCAAAACAGAGCTATATATCCCTCCTCACAAATATATTTGGGGGGTTCGGCAACCTTTATCAGTTTTATTAGCAATTATTGTGCCACTAGGATTTTATCGGCTCTGTTCTTAAAAACATTTTTTATCTATTAAAACAAGATCTTGCCAAACAGGCATTGATGCAGCTTTCAAATGGGCGCTTATCAAGCTGTTGGCACTCGTTTTCCTTATATTATTGATCAGCTCTCTCAAGTAAATTCCATCGGTAGGATAGTACTTGTATAATATTGCGGACACTCATCCTACATTCAGGACACATTGGACATTGCCGGGCTTTACCCGGATAATGCAGCAAGATGGGGGAAAAAACCTTTAGGCCCCTCACTCACCCCCCCGTCAACAGGCCAATGTCTGTCAACTTGCTCAAGCCCCTTTCGAGGATCTCCAGCGAAACTGCCACAATCTTATTCCCCGGGCGGGGCCTCGGCCTCATTCAATCTGAGCGTTTCACTCTTCCCGGCGCCAGCCCGCTTTAATACCTCCCTGGCTTGTAAGGCCATAAAACAAGAGGGGTTCCAGCTTAAACCTGAAACCCCTCTTGCTATGACTGGAGGCTGGGATTACTGCTTACATAAGGCCAAGCGCTCTCCAGACCGGAACGCTTGCCCACCAGCCGAGCAGGTTGATGAACAACCAGGCGGTGGCATAAGGCAGCGTCCTTTTTTGGTCGACCATATTCCTGGAGGAGGTTCGCGCCGTAACGTAGACAATGTTTTGGAAATCGAACATAAAGATGTTTCCGGAGATGTAAGTGATCAATACAATGAGCAGCCCGTTCATGCCCGCCGCATTGGCAAGACCTGATAAAACGGCATAGACCACAATTGCGATTGTGAACTGGGATAGGATAAAGAAACGCAATATATAGGTGACCACAACGATAGCCAGGATAAGCAGATAGGTATTGGCAAACAGGGGGCTAAGGATGGGATCAAGGATGCCTTGCAGCCAAACATTGATTTTCAGCGTACCAATCAGGGCGGCTACAGAGAAAATCAAGAGCATGTAAATCAGATCCGACCAGGGAACCGCCGTAGCAACGTCTTCTTTTTTGAACAGCCCGGCGACAGCATAAAGACAAAGGCCGGCGATGGCTATCAGGGAAGCATCCACTTTATGCCAGGTCTGCGTCATCCACCCTAATAAAATCAAGGCTAAAATAATGCCGGCGATTTTTTCATTGGCACTCATGGGGCCCATTTCTTTAAGGACATTTTTGGTATAACCCTTGGTCAGCTGAAGTTCTTTTTCGGGCTTGTAGGCTATCATGATGAAAATGTAGGATAGCACGATCATGGTGAGCAGCCAGGGCAGACAAGTCTGAAACCAGCTTACCCAATTGAAAAAGGCCTGTTGGTCTTTGGGTATTAATCCCAGCAGCATAAAGACGGCGAAAGAACCGCTGTAAAATGCATAACCCAGCAAACCTGCCGAACACCACTGCGCCTGAAATAGCCCGGCCGCGCCTTTGCTGCCCTTTTCATAACCCATCTCGTTGGCCATGGAAGCCGTGAAGGGCGCGAAGATTGACATCTTGGCCAGGGTAGAAGGGATAAGAGGACTAATTACGATACCTGATACGAACAAAGCTGATATCTGCCCCCGGAAAGATTCCGGGAACAAGCTCAAAATAAATAGGGCGATTCTCTTCAGAAGACCGGTTTTGGCCATAACAGCCGCGATCCCGAATGCGGGTATAATCAGCCATATCGATGTTCCTGCAAACGGACCGAAAACGGTGGTGAAAGTACCTACGTTAAAAATTACCAGGAATAAAAGGGCAATCAGGGATATCATCCACTCGGGGAGGGCTCTCAAAACCATGGCCAGCATAGCGCCTATAAAAATACCCATGAAACGCATTGCTGCCGGTCCCAATGTGGGAGGAGGGGTCATCATGCATATATAAAGTCCAATTGCAAAGCTGATTGCGAGCTTAATGATCGCCGGGGTTGTAAGAAGTTTTTCTCTTTGCTCCATATCATTCGCCTTCCCTTAATATATTTTTAAGTAATCGCAGAATTAACATCCTTAACGATTGGTCAAATCAATGACAGGTTTGAT
>NZ_DCEA01000050.1:0-4352 GCF_002316705.1 Syntrophomonas sp. UBA1041 | reverse complement strand
GTGAAACATCTTTCATCTTGCCTTTAGACGCCGGGATTCACCAAATAGAAGCTCTGGATGAGGTGGCAGTAACAGTTGATCTGTATGGCCCCATCATACGCAAGGGTTTTATTCATTATTTTGATCCGGTAAAGAAAACCGCCCAGCGTATTTATTCCCCCCTTATCAGCAAGAAAGTGCTGGCTATAAGAACCCTGGGATCAATTAATGAATCATGGACTGGCAGGTATGGTTTTCAGGCATTCTTTTTGTGGTGGTTTACGCCGTAATAATATCAGAGAAGATACATCGCACCATTATTGCTCTGTTTGGCGCCGTATTGCTGCTGGTATTACCTTTTTAGTGCTCTGGTTTTCTGCCATCGCCTCGGCTTTTATAGATAATATACCGTTTGTAGCCACCTTCATTCCATTAATCAAAGAAATCGGAATAATAGGCCACATGTCAGTAGAGCCCCTGTGGTGGGCTTTATCGCTGGGGGCTTGCCTGGGTGGAAACGGTACTATTATCGGGGCTTCGGCCAATGTGATAGTTTCCGGTATAGCCGAACGTCATGGCTGCCCCATAACTTTTCTGGGCTACATGAAAATAGCTTTTCCGTTGATGTTGCTGTCAGTGGTCATTGCTTCGCTTTATCTGTGGGCATTCTTCTTGTAGGGATACACCGTCCCAACTGCGCAATTATCGCAATTATCCCTCATCCACATGATCATAATAGGAAAAACCTCACCCGGATGCTTATATCAGCCCGATTAGAGCAGACCTTATTCGGGCTCTATGCGCATCAACAGTCTGCCGCTGCAGCTTCAGGCATGATTTGTCCAGGATCCATCAAGTCACCATGGGGTGGAAACAATACTACCCTCCCCCACCGGGACTTGCCGTTTAGTTTAGCGATCGCCGGCTTAGAGTATAACCACCCAAAAGTGGCGCCCGGGTTATCTCCCCGGGCGCCACGAATAGCCTAACTAGCGATATCAACAGGTCATTTCATCAGCGAGGGCAGCCACAGGCAAATTTGCGGGAAAGCCAGCAGCAAAAACACCACCGCCAGTTCTGCCAATGCAAACGGTATGACCCCCTTGAATATTCTCATTACATCAATATCCGGCGCCACAGACTTTATGGCAAAAGCGACGATCCCAAAAGGTGGAGTCAGCATGCCGATTTCAACCATGGCCATTACGACGACTCCGAACCAGATGCCGCTGAAGCCCAGGCCTACTACGATGGGATAGTATATCGGAATGGTGATCAGCATCATCGTAACACTTTCGAGGAACATCCCCAGAAAGACATAAGAAAGGAGTATGGCGATTATGATTAAAATGGGGGCAACATTCAGGCCGGTAACAGTGGCTTGAATGGCCTGGGGAAGTCCGGCTATGACCAGGAAATTGGAGAATACATACGCGCCCAGCATCAGAAAGAGGATGGACACATTGACTTCGGCGCTTTCGATGCAGGCGGTTTTAAATCTGTCCCAGAGGCCTGCTCTGCCCTTTAAGATGAGCAGAACCAGTGCGATCAGAGCGCCCCAGGCGGCCGCCTGGGTGGGCGTGAAAGCGCCGGTAAAGAGACCGATAAAAATGGTTGCGAATATGGCTATGATTCCCAATGCATTAGGCAAAGAACGGAATTTTTCCCTCCAGGAAAATTTCTGTCTGACTAAAGGCGCTTTATCGGGAAAGAGCAAGGCCGTTCCAACAATGATGCCGATAAAACCTGCCAGAATGATAAGGGCTGGCACAAATCCTGCCACCAGCAGCTGGGAGATGGATTCGCCGCTGACCAGCCCGTACAGCACCATGGCGCCGCTGGGCGGAATCATGGTGGCCAGGAGTCCCCCCGCTCCGCATACCCCGGCGGCCAGGCCGTCATCGTATTTATTTTCCTGCATTTCCTTTATAGACAGTTTTCCCATGGTCATGGCCGAGGCCACACTGGAGCCGGAGCAGCAGCAAAAGGCTGCCGACGCAGCGATAGTAGCTACTCCCAGACCTCCCGGGAGCCTGCCCAGCCAGGTGCGGGCTGTTTTGTAGCCGGCAGACGCTACGCCTGAGGTCAGGGCAAACGCCCCGATCATCATGAAAAGCGGCAACGAAGCCAGGTCACTGCCTACCAGCGATCCCAAGGGCGTATAGTGTATCGCCGACGATGCTGTATGGAAGCTGGTAAGGTACCATATTCCGCCAAAGCCGACGACAAACAGCGAAAGGGCTATGGGTATTCCTAATAAAATGAGAGTTACTACTAGAATTAGTCCAATGACTGCCGTACCCATAGTGATTTAACCTCCATTTCTTATGATGTTGCCCCATCCGTTATTTTCGCAGCAGGATGACGCCATTTATAAATTTCCAAAATCAAGTCGATGATCAGCTGAATGGTTAACAGCAATATTCCAAAGGCAAAGGCGCTCTTTAAGGGCCACAGGGGAAAGTGCACCAGACCTTGGATCACTTCACCGCTTGCAATGGCTTCAAATAACTTGCCCCAGCAAATGTAGGTTAACCAGCCGAAAAATACCGCACCCAGGGTTAAAGGTACAAAACTGCGAATAAAACTTAACCATTTCGCCGTATACTTGCCCAGGATATTGACACTAAGGTGTTTTCTGTCTTTCTGCACCAGCGCAAGTCCCAAAAATAAGTTGATGCCTACCAACAGGCCATTTACCTCAAATATCCCGTACGCCGGAATCTCAACCCACCTGAAAACTGTATCAACGACATTCAGCAGCATAATAATCACTATGGATATGGTTGATATAATGGCACACACTTTTATCAGCTTATCAAAAGCGTTCTTGGCCAAACGGATGGCCTCCATATGCATACCTCCTCAATCAGGCTAGCCACATTGTTTACAGTGTTTCATTCATTCCAAACCACTGGGGGTTATCACATAAAACACCTCCCCTGTTGGTACTACAAAAGAGAAGGTGTTTAATGGGCTTTATTGATTTTTTTCCAGGAACTGCTCCAGCATAGTTTTATGGGGATTCTGGGCCGCATAGTCCTTCATGATCTGGATCTCCCTCGCCAACAGTTCTCGGACATTCCTATATCCAGCGGCTTCGGCCGCTTTGAGATTTGTTTCCCACAGGGCTTCCGGGTTGATAATCTTTTGCCATTTGTCGGCCTGTTCCGGGGTTAGCTGTATCAAGGTCCCGCCTTTATCTTTAACAATCTTGTAACCGGCCATGCTTTGCTGCTTGAAAGCTTCATCACAGACCTGGGCCGGTATATCAGCGATCTCTTCTATTACTTTTTTGGCGCTGTCAGGCAAACTGTTATATACATCCTGGTTAAAGGCAATACCTGTCCACATGGAATTGCCGGTGTAGCGGTAGTCGACAACCTGGCTGGTGACCTCGCCGAATTTGTTGCTGCTCAAGGCAAAGGGAGCTATGCCGGCTATCCCGTTAATTGTACCCTTCTGCATGGCGACAAAGATATCCCCTGAAGGCATGGTGATCGGTATTCCTCCCAGGTTCTTGACAAAGACCGGGGCCTGGGCTCCGGTGGCAAACAATTTTTGATTGGCAAGAGGTTGGGGCGCATCAGGATCAACGTTGAAATTGGTGTATAGATTGGCGCCATAACCGTTGAACCAGGCTACTGGTACCACTTTATATTTGGCCCATTCTGCTTTTAGCTCGGGTACGGTGTTCCACAGTTCTTTCTGGGCAGCTCCCGCTCCGGAGAAATCACTTGAAAAGGAGGGAATAAGAGCTGTTGTCAACGGTGTTTTGGTCGGGTGGTTGGTAGCGGAGATGAAGGCTATATCCACCAGCCCGTCTCTAATACCTTCCAGGTTATTGTCGGCTTTGACAATTGTTCCGCTCCAGGTCATTTGATCAACGATGACCTGTCCGTTAGTGCGTTTGGCAAGTTCTGCAGCCCAGGCTTTCATCCCCTGGCTGTAAATCCCTGATTCGGAAAGACTTGAAGTCATTCTGAGTTTAATTACTTTATCGCCATCATCCACTTTGGGTCCACACCCTGCGCTTACAAATAACATTAACATCGCCAGGAGTACCACAGTTATTTTTCTCATGTTCCGTTCCTCCTATAAGAAACTTTCATTACGCTTATGTAGGACAGGCAAGCTTCCCTTGGGCCATTGCTAATTCAACCACACCTTCACATGTAAAATACTGCCTGCTTGAGAAAACTCAGCTGCCTATTTCGGTTAAGTTGCCGTGTTATTCTTCTACAAATATACCAATTATTCGACTGTTTTTCACCGAGTAAAGAATGGGTCAATTTAGTCAATATCGCATTTATAGCGAGAAATCACTGCAATCTACCGCACTAACTCCTAGTCAAATCAATGACAGGTTTGAT
>NZ_DCEA01000117.1:10681-15622 GCF_002316705.1 Syntrophomonas sp. UBA1041 | reverse complement strand
TTTATATCCCGGGCTGAGATCACATACAAGACCAGCCCCAATATCATAGCCAGCATGAAATCGAAGGCGATCAGGAATTCCCTCTCCATGAAGGGGCTCTTACCGGTTGCGGCCATTACTGCCAGGAAGCTGATCATGGTGACTGGAAACAGCGGGCTGAATATCTTGGCCAGAATAGGAAGGCAAAGGGGGTTTATTGGAACACACAAATGACAGAATCACATTTTTCGCCGCAACTGGCGACCTTCGCATAGCTAAACAGATGGGCCGTACGGCACTGATAAAGCCAACATCCCGAATAAATGGGGCGGGAGGCGCTTTATTCAACCTCGTACTTGGAGGCTCCGCAGTTAGGACAACTTTGCAGGGAAAGCGGCATTTCAAGCCCGCAGCCGTCCAATAGCGGTTGGTTTTTTAAAATCTCGCCGGCCGGGCCATCCGCTGCGACTAAGCCGTCTTTTATCACAATAACCCGCCGGCAGGTTTCTAAGACCATGTCCAAATCATGGCTGGTGATTATTTTAGTATGTTCGAAACTTTTCAGCAGTCCCATAACCCGTCGCCGGGACTGGGGATCGAGGAATGAGGTCGGTTCATCCATGATCAAAATATCAGGCCTCATGGACAGCACCGTGGCGATGGCGGCGGCCCGCTTTTCCCCGCCTGACAGCTTAAAAGGCGCCCGGTCTTTCAGATGAGGAATTCCTACTTGGGTCAGAGCCTCGATGACCCTGCTTTCAACTTCCGCCTCATCCAGCTGATAATTCCTGGGCCCAAAGGCGACATCGTCCCCGACCGTGGTCATAAACAGCTGATCGTCGGGATCCTGGAATACCATGCCCAATCTCTGCCGGATCATGGGCAAGGTCTTCTTAGTCAGACGGGTATCACCCACTAAGATTTCACCCGAATCCGGAAAGAGTATGCCCATCAACAGCATGAGGAGGGTGGATTTGCCTGCTCCGTTGGCTCCGATGACCCCCACCGATTCGCCGTGAAAGATAGTGAAAGACATCCCGCGTATGGCTTGGTGTCCATCGGGGTAGGAAAAATGCAGGTTACTCACTTCGACTTTATGATGACTCATTTAAAAAACCCCCGTTAATAACGAACCCAGCCATAAGGGCCAATCATATAATCGCGCCATTATGAAAAACGTGCTCCACCCCGCCAAAAACCCTAAATCTCCGGCGCCGATTTTCGCCATAGCGCCGCTGTTATACTCACCCGCAAATCCCCGCAGGCACATGGCCGCATAGACCCGCTGGGCCCTGTCAAACGACCGCAGCAACAGACTGCCGGTTAAAGAGCCCCAAGCCTCGCGCTTTATTCCCTTCTGCCCCGGAGCGCGCAGGGAATAGGCCCTGAGCATCCTGGCCAGTTCATTTCCCAGAACCGATATATACCGGTAAGTCAACAGCAACTGCAAAACAAAAACCCTGGGAACCCGGATCATGCGCAGGGCCGCTCCCAATCTCTCCATTCCCGTAGTGGCCACCAAAAGGATGCCGGCCGCCACGGTCAAAACGCATTTTATCAAAATGGATATAAATGTCAGCCATCCTCTGGAGATGGTGAATCCCAACAACTCCACCGTTTGATGATCAAACACCGGGTTGAATATACCGATCCCGATTACGAACGGCATGGCCCAGGCAATGCGCTTCAGCACCTCTCCCAGGGGCAGCTCCGCCAGGGAAAAAATGACGACCGGATAAAAGATCAGCGGCAAGAGTGAGCTTATTTCATACCTGCCAAATGACACTACCACAATCAAATAAAAGATTGTGGTGAGCAGCTTGACGAGGGGATGAAGATTGTTCACGGCATTCTGCCGCCGGGCCAGGTCATCCCAAATCCGTATGTTGTGTAGAGCGTCGTTCATAGTGGCCAGATTAATCAAATCCTAAATAAAGATGAGGGCAGGAGGGGGGAATTCCTGCCCCGAGGTTATTATTACGCAGCAGCCCTGCTGCCTTTCTTTTTGGATAAACTGATGACGTAGCCGATCAAGGCTGCCATAATCAGGGTCAGGGCGCCTCCGACCAGACCTGCCACACTGGTTCCAGCGTCAACCGCGGGCCAGGTCCCTGCAGCTTCTTCAGCGGCGGCTGCTTCCACAATTTCTTCTTCAGAGGCTTTGAAGCCGTAATCAGGCATGAAAGCAGTTTTGCTTTGCAGGTCCGATAAGGCTTGATGAATACCTGCGGGAGCTTCCAGTTCCGCTGTACCCGCGATTCTTTCCATAGACCACTCCAGTCCGTCGGGACTGGACGAGGCGAACCAGGACAGAGCCCCGCCCACTATCACAACAGCTACAACCAGTCCGGTTAAAACCTTCTTAATGGATATATTGCCCATAGCCTCGCCGGCGGCGGCTTTTTCAAGCACTTCCGGCCGGGCCTTCCATACAAAGGCAACCACGGCCGCGGTCACCAGCCCTTCCACCAATCCTATCGCCAGGTGAATGGGCTGCATCAGCAAAACAAAGCTGGCAAAAGGAAGTTCCGTCCTTCCCGATGCAAGCGTTTCCAGAACGACGCTGAAAGCACCTAATTGCAGTGCGATTAGGGCCGAGATCGTGGCTCCCCAAAAGATGTTCTTGGATGTCAGTCCTCTGTGGGTAAACCATTTGTATATCAACGGATAGGCGATAAAGCAAGTATAGAAACCCAGATTAAATACATTGCAGCCATAGGCCAGCAAGCCTCCGTCTCCAAAGAACAGGGCCTGAATCAGCAATATGGAGGCCATGGTCAAAAAGCCCGCATACGGGCCTAACAGAATGGCGAGCAGCATTCCCCCTCCCAGGTGGCCGCTGGAGCCGGTGGCGGGTATCGTGAAATTGATCATCTGAGCCGCAAACACAAACGCGCCCATCACCCCCATCAAGGGAATTTTTTTTTCATCCATGTCGCCGCTTATTTTCTTGGCTGAATAGGCCGCCATTCCAGCAGTGACGGCCAGCATGGCCCCGCCAACCGCCGGCGAAATCAAGGCATCCGCCATATGCATATTATCGACTCCTTTCCAAATAAAACGACCCATAAAGGGTTTCTCATAGACTGGTCCCTTCATGGGTCGGTTATATGATCGAAATTATACTTCCGTGGCCTTTATGTATCCAGACAACTGCAGAGACGAAACCTTCTTGGTTCCATTACACAATAAAAATAGCATAGTCCGCGCCGGATGTAAACCTTTTTAAGACAGCCAACGACATTCCCCGCGGACAATGGGGGACGGCCCTGATTTTTACATGGAGCGTGCCATGCCCTCCAATTGTTCAGCCATACTGGCGATTTCCTCAATGCTGGCGCTCATTTCTTCGGTGGCGGCGGCCTGCTCTTCACTGGAGCACAGGGTTTGTTTACTGCCGCTATTGGCTTTTTCCAAAGTTTCCTTGATTCGGTCGGTCAATACTTTGACCTTTTGCACGGTGCCTTTGGATTCATCAGACAATTTGCGGATTTCCTCGGCCACCACGCCGAAGCCCCTCCCCACATCTCCGGCCCGGGCCGCTTCTATGGCGGCATTTAAGCCCAGCATCTTGGTCTCGTCGGCTATCTGCTTGATAAATCCCATTACCTCGTTAATCTGTTCGGACACCTGGTATATTTCCGCAATATTATTGTTCAATTCCTGCTCATTGGCGGTAATCTGCGACGCCGCCGCGGCCAGCTCCTGCACCACTGCGGAAATTTCGCTCATGCTCTGATTGAGGTTCTGCGCCATAGTGCGCAGGTTTACCGCGTTTTGCCGGGGCAGATAGATTCCAAAAGTGGCCACCAGTTGAGTGGGATCTTCAGTATCGAAACAGGGATAATTGATAGCCAGGACCGGCACCCCGTTTACGGTGGTTTCCCGCATGGCCATCTTTTTAGTGCTTAAAACCTGGCGGGCTATCATATCATCGGTAATGGGGTCGCCCTTCTGTATATCCGGTATATCGAATTTTTCAGAACCCTGACAGATAGCCACGCTTTCTAAATTGGTCATGTAAAGGAATGAGCCTTCCGGGTACATATTTACAATCAAAGGCGCAAAGTCTTTAAACGCGAAGGCAATAGGATCCACTCTGGTTACACCGATGCTTAAGACGCCACTGACAGTATCCCCGTCTATAATCGGGTAACTGGCAAATACCAGGCGTATGCCGTATACGGCGCGGTCAACCTTCTCTATGGTAACTTGCCTTTCATTTATGGCACGAATCCAACCCCCGTGACTGTCAAGACGGTCGCCTACCTTAATGCCGGGCAAATTTAAAGCTTTGGCTGTGGTTTTCCAAACAATCTTGTCCAGGTCGGTTACAACGATGACCGCCCCTCTAGGTATCAAATCCACCAAAACGGGTGCGATCTCTTTAAATCCGTCTACTGCTGCTTTGCCTACCAAATCTATTACCTCCAATTTCGTTTAATTGCTGCGATAAACTGCGTTGGTTGGTATTTTTGAGACTGCCGCTGCGCATTATATACCCCTTCATTCACAGTTCCCGTAACGGCTGCTGCCGGCCCTGGCTGTCCAGTCCCGCAAGGATGATATCAACATCAAATGTCAAGGATGGTATAATTGACTCTCATATCCTATTATCGTAGGTAAAGCAAATTACATTAGGGAAATATGTAATTATATGTCGAAGAAAGGATGTTGCTGCAGTAACAAAATGGCGGTGCGAGGTCTTCAGGACGCCTTGGTTTTCGCCCTTGCTATTTCCTCAAGATGGTATGGCAGAAACTGCTTCCCGATATCATCAGGCCTGGTTGACAGGTTTTCAGATGATCATGCCATCGCTCATTTCTAATACGCGGTCGGTGCGGGCCGCCAGACTTCGATCATGGGTTACCATGATGAAACTGGCGCCCAAATCCAGGTTGATTTCCCGCAACATTGCAAATACTTTTTCGGTGTTGCTGGTGTCCAGGTTGCCGGTAGGCT
>NZ_DCEA01000117.1:0-10535 GCF_002316705.1 Syntrophomonas sp. UBA1041 | reverse complement strand
GAATCATCTGGGGCTGATTGATCAAGGCCCGGGCGATGGCGGCCCGCTGTTGTTCACCGCCGGAGATGGCATTGGCCCGTTGGTCGCGGCGATGATTCAACCCAACTCTGTCCAGCAGCTCCAGGGCCCGTTTTTCCGCCGCAGGCGTGGCCCGGCCGGCATAAATCAGATAAGGAATCAAAACATTTTCCAGCACGGTGAACTGCGGCAGCAAAAAATGAGATTGGAAAATAAAGCCCATGGTCTGATTGCGAAAAAGGGCCAGCCCGTCATCATCCAGACTTCCCAAGTCAGTTCCGTCAATGATAACCTGACCTGCAGTGGGCCGGTCCAGCCCGCCGATAATATTTAGCAAAGTGCTTTTACCGGAACCGGAAGCTCCGATCAAGGAAGCGAACTCACCGGCCCGGACTTCCAGATCAATGCCAAACAGAACCCGGGTCTTGACCGTTTCACCGAAGTCCTTGACGATACCGCGGGCCTTAATCAATACCTCAGCCATTGCGGATCACCTCGATGGGATTGATCTGAGCAACCTTGCGTGCGGGCAGATAGGCTGATAATGTAGCTGCCACCATGGTGGTCAGTATTATTATCGCGGAAGTGAGCGGTTTCATAAGTAAGGTGTAATCCTGTCGGGCAAAAATAATAAAAGCCTTGCTCATGGCCAGGCCCAAGCCGAAGCCCAATAATATTCCCAATAGACCCAGAGTCATACCCTGAAACACAAATACCCGGGCCACACTGCTGGTGCGGATTCCCATCGCTTTTAAGATCCCGATCTGTTTGGATTTCTGTACCGCACTGATGGCCAGCACCGAGGCTACCCCCAAAGTAACGGCTAAAAGCACAAAAAATTGAATGGTATAACTGGAACTGCTCTGGCTGCTCAAAGCCGACAGCATCGAGGCATTGCTCTCCTGCCAGCTTTCTATTTCATATCCCGGCAGATGCGTCTCCCATTCCCGGGCCAGCTTTTCCGCCTCAAAAACCTGCTTCACCTGTATTTCTATGGAAGTGATTCGATCCCCGGTACCCAGAAGGGCCGCCGCCTGGCGTTGATCCATGACCAGCCAGCGTTGATTGGCGGCACTCATTCCCAGGTCAAAAACGCCGTCAACTAATATGCTTAGAGCTTCCCGGCCGGACAGTTCGAGCTGTATGGGGTCACCGGCGGTTATGCCCAGATCTTCAGCCAGATCTTTGCCAATCAGCACAGCCCCGTCAGGCGCATTCCGGCTCCCTGCAATAATGGAATTGCTGAGATCATAGATGCGGTCGCCCCGCTGCAGATCAAAGCCGCGCAGAACAATGGCGCAATCGGCCTGACCGCGCCGGATCAATCCCGAGCCTTCCACCACCGGCAGCACGGTTTCAATACGGCTGTCGGCAGCCAGGGCAGCGCTCACATTGCGCCATTCCACCATGGGGGCTACGTTCTGTTGGGTATTATCCTGCAGCAAAACCCGGTGCTCTGCCCGGGCCCGGCTGGCGTTGGCCGCCCCATAATCAGCGCTGCCGACCACCAGGTGAGCCGATCTGCCCACGGTTTTCTGGATAAGATTGGCCTGCAGGCCGTCTATCAGGGCGCTTAAAAACACCATCACCGCCACCCCGATGGCTATGCCCAAAACGATCAACATGGTTTGAGCTTTGTTCTCCTCCAGGAAGCGCCGGGCCAAACTGATTTCAAACCAAAAACTGCTTTTCATAGCCTATACCGTTCCCTGCTGTGGGGACAATTTCATGTTTTCCTTCAAATCAGCCGGTTGCAAAACCAGATCACCCTCTTTAAGTCCCTCGGTAATCACAATCCCGGCTTCGGTTCTCAAACCGGTCTGAAGCGGAGTAAAATGAGCCCGGTTGTCTATGGCCAGCCATACCCCGTTTTGCCCGTTCTCCACCGTCAAATAGCTGTCCGGCAGGAGGATGGCTCCTTCTTGCAGCGGACCGAACAGCTGCACCGACAGCAATTGTCCCGGATACAGCGGGGGCAGCTGACCGGAAAACCCCAATTCAGCTGTGAAAGAGCCTTGTTCAGCATTACCGCTGGGCTCTACATAGACCACCTCGGCCTCCCATTTAGCAGCGGCCGCATTGCTCAGCCATACCTGAGCTTGATTACCCAATGCAGCCATTTCAGCATAACGCTGATCTGGCTGGATTTTTATCCTCAATCCATCTCCGGCGGCTAATAAAGCAATTTTATTTCCGGCTGAAACCAATTCCCCGGGGCGAACATATAAATCCAACAGCGATCCGTCCGCCGGGGCCAGGATTCTGAACTGCTCCAGCAACAGTTCTTTCTCGGCCAGGTCTAATTGGCGCTGCTGCAACTCGGCCTGAAGAATGGCGATACTGGAGCCGCTCTGCTGCAGGGCCTCCATGGCGGCCCGGGCGGAACGGGCCAGTTCCCGGCTCACAGTGTGATTGCGCCGGGCTTGTTCCAACTCCGCACGGCTGACCGCTCCGGCTTCAGCCAGAACTTGAATACGCTGCAACTCCTGTTGGGCCTGTTCCAGGGCCAGGTCGGCCTGAACGCTGCTAGCCCGGGCTTCTTCGTAAGTGACGGTGGCGGATTTTTGCAGCTGCAAACTGGCCAGCTGCATGGCGGCGGCAGCCCGGTCTTTATTCACACGCGCCTGTGAATCGTCGATTTGCACCAGCAATTGTCCCTTTTGCACTTTAGCGCCGACGGCGACGGGACAATCGATCACCTTGCCTGAACTCAGGCTGGACAGCAGGGTGCTCCCCTCGGCGATGACCTCTCCGCTCAGCAGTAATGAGGGAACGTAGTCCTGTTTTACCACTACATAAGCCGGAACCCTGGCCGGGCTCAAGGCATGGTAGGCTGCCCAAGCCAATAGCAGAATAACCGCTCCGTAAATGACGGCTTTTTTAGGTTGTCCGGTGAATTTCATAGCGTGCTCTTCCAGTTATTGGTCAATAACATTAACTATATTTCTTGCTGTGATTATACTAACACAACCCTGCCAAATGGAGAGGTTCCTTTTTTGCACATATTGAAATGTGAAGGGGCTTTGGCCGGTTGCGATCATACTGCCGGGAAACCGGTTGGAAAACATTAAGACGCCGCTCTGCTTTCCAACTGGGGTCAATGCTTCTGTTGAGGGCGGGGAAACTTAATTCCGGCGACAAAAGGTCGATACTGTCAGTCGGGATCCAGTTCTATTGACAACAGCATAAAATGGTTTTATGCTGATAACGTATATTATTAAAAGGTGGCGTGTTGATGTCCGTTCTGTCTGTTATGGTGGTTCTCAACTAGATATAGTTGCAAAAGGCGCTGCATGGCGGGTTATTTCCCTTATTTTGTGCTGCCCTTTTGAAAAACATACCTGACAGACTGCTTCAATCTATGTTTAGATAATAATAGATGCGTGGCGAGGTGTGCTTGCCGCGCAGTTTTTGTATATTGAGGTTTTGGCCCGCAGGGAGCATTCTGACTATTACAGGTTTGCTATCTCTGGCGGGCATTTCATTTTTATGAGGAGGTCCCAATGGATAATTTCACCGCCCTTGAATTTGATAAAATACTGGAAAAACTGGCCGAAAACGCATTGTCCGCGGCCGCCAAAAACCGCTGCCGGGAACTGGCGCCATCATTAAAAGAGGCCCAAGTGAAGCTATGGATGGATGAAACCACCCAGGCCAGGCGCATTATTGAACAGATCGGGACACCGCCCCTTTCATCAATGGCGGAACTGCACCAGGTCATGAACCTGATCGCCATAGAAGCCATGCTAGTGCCCGAGCAGATCATGCAGGTTTTGTCCTTCCTGGCATCCTGCCGGAGGATGAAAAGATATCTCAAGAAAGCCGAGGCAACCGATGCGGATATCGCCTGGTACGGGGGATCGATAGACGAATTGGCAGAGCTGGAAAACGAAATTGAGCGCTGCATAAGAAACGGCATGGTGGATGACAGGGCATCGGCCCGGCTGGGTGATATCCGCAGGCAGATAGTTGTGACCAACGATCAGATCAAAGCCAAGCTGGAATCCCTCTTGCGAAAAAACAAAGCCTGGTTCTCAGAAAGCTTTGTCTCAATGAGAAGCGGCCGCTATACTCTGCCGGTGAAGCGCGAACACAAGAAGGATGTCGCGGGCACAGTCATCGAGATGTCCAATACCGGGGGAACCTGCTTCATCGAGCCTGCATCGGTAGGCAGACTGCAGTCGGAGCTATACGCCCTGCAAATTGAAGAGGACAGCGAAATCAGGCGCATCCTGTACTCGCTGACGGCCTTGATCAGCGGTAATCTTGCAACGATCAAGCACAATATCGAGACCATGGAAACACTCGATTTCCTCTTCGCCAAAGGCAAGCTCAGCATCTTGATGAAAGCATCACCGGTCGGCATGAACACCGCCAGAAGGATTCGCATGGAGAATGCCAGGCATCCCTTGATTTCCCGGGATTCCGCAGTGCCCTTGAACTTTGAGGCCGGCGGGGATAATAAGGGAGTGGTCATTACCGGGCCCAACACCGGCGGCAAAACCGTAGCTCTTAAGACAGTGGGGCTGCTCTCTCTGATGGCGCAGAGCGGGCTGCACGTCCCCGCCGATGAAGTCAGCGACTTTTGCCTGAACAATCTGGTCTTGTGCGACATTGGCGACGGGCAGAGCATAGCCGAAAACCTGTCCACCTTTTCCTCGCATATGAGGAACATCATCGCTATTTTAAAGCAGGCCGATCAAGAATCCCTGGTCTTGCTGGACGAACTTGGCTCCGGGACTGATCCCACCGAAGGCATGGGGCTGGCCATTGCGATCTTGGATGAGCTCGGCGCCAAAGGATGCCTGTTTGTGGTTACCACCCACTACCCGGAGATAAAAGAATATGCGAGCATGAAGCCCGGGTTGGTAAACGCCCGCATGACCTTTGACAAGGAAAGCCTGATGCCGCTCTATCAGCTTGAAATCGGGGAAGCCGGTGAAAGCTGCGCGCTGCATATTGCGGAAAGACTGGGGATGCCCCGGCAAATGCTGCAACGCGCCCACCAGGCCGCCTACGGCAGCAAAACCGATGAGCATCGGTCAGCGGCGCAGCAGAACAACTCAACCCCCAACCGGGCCGCCGCCACACCGCCCAGGATCGTCAAACAAGAGGAGCCGGAGCCTGAAATACAGTCTCACCGCGATAAATTCAACATTGGAGACAGCGTGTTTGTCTATCCGCGCAAGGAAATCGGTATCGTTTACGCTCGTTCCAATGAAAAGGGGGAAATCGGCGTACAGGTGAAAGGCCAAAAAAGGCTGGTCAATCACAAGCGCATTAAGCTCTTTGTGCCCGCCAGTGAGCTTTATCCGGAAGACTATGATTTCTCCATCATATTTGACAGCGTGGCCAACCGCAAAGCCAGACACCTCATGGGAAAACGGCATGTGGAGGGAAATGTGGCAATTACTAAAGAAGGAGACAATGAAAAATGAATATCATCCGCCCGGAAAGCGAAGACGATTATGACGGCGCTAGAAGCTTCTTGCCTGTCAAGATTATTCCCTATATTGGCCTGCCGGTCATTTGAAGAGTGGAAGGAAGTAAAAGAACGTCCACATGCTTCGCTTCCTCAGGCTACAATTAATAGTATGACAAATTGGGGAGGGCATTTAGAATAGCCGAGATATTTGATGCAATCGCCGCCGAGTACGACAAGTGGTATACAGATGAAGTCGGCAGTACTGTTCACGATTTGGAAAGAGAGATGGTTTTAAAGTCCATGGATCGCATCTCGGGGAAACTGTTCTCGACCTGGGCTGCGGCACCGGGATTTATGCTATAGATTTGGCCCTTATGGGTATGCAGGTCACCGGTATGGACATCTCCGCGGAAATGCTGGCCAAAATATTTTGATGGCCTACAGATCCCTGATTATCGGCTTTTTAGCCCGGGCGGCGAAGCTTGCGTCTCAGTTTTGCTTCATTTCTGCCACATTTATCATTTAAACTTGATACAGTCGATTTTCTCACCATATCAATGGCACTGCAGTAGCACAGCTTTTACTGTAGGGGACTTGGTTTCATATTTGTATGTAAAGTCCTATATTCTGAAAGGAGTGATGATCTGACGAAGTAATCGCGTCCGCTTGGTGGTGCCAAGAAAGCATCATCCGCTGATTTATAAGTCATCGAAATTAAAGACTAAAATAGGCCGAAGCCTCGGAGTCGAGACACGGGGGAACCATTTTATGGGGCGAGTTTTCATTAACCCTATATCGGTTGTGGAATAGGGCTAACCCAGGCCCGAGCCCGTCAGCTAACCTCGTAGGCAGATTGGGAATTCAGATGTTAAGCATGCTGCCCCCTGCAGCTGCCCTTTATCATCCTACTTTTCCTTTTCGATTATGCTTCATATGTATATTTCTCCTTTCTTGAGCTCTCTTCCGCTTGCCGTGGCTTCAGGCCGGTAGGAGGTATCCATGAACACAATTAAATCTTTTTCAGGCCAGATTACAGTCAGACTTTTGCTGTTATCACTATTGTTTGCATTTGGATTATTCGCAGTGGGTTGTGGCGGAAGCGGCAGCAACACCGGCGCTGAAGGTCAAAAGGAAAAACTGGTATTGGCCGACGTATCATGGGATAGCGTTAAAGTGCACAACCGCATCGTGGGCTTTATCCTGCAGCATGGTTATGGCTATCCCGAACCGCAGTATACCTTTGGCGAGACCCTGCCTTTGTTGCAGGGTATGAGCAAAGGTGACATTGATATAACCATGGAGATTTGGAAAGACAATTACGAAGAGCCCTGGAATGAAGCGGTTTCCAGCGGAGCAGTGTTGGATCTGGGGCAAAATTTCCCTGACGCTCCCCAGGGTTGGTATGTGCCCACCTATATGATAAAAGGCGACCCTGAGCGTGGCATTAAGGCAGTAGCGCCCGATTTAAAATCGGTCTCTGATCTGCCCCGTTACTGGCATCTCTTCAAAGACGCTGAAGTGCCGACTAAAGGGCGATTCCACACCAGTCCTCCCGGATGGGCAGTAACTCAAACCAATGCAACCAAATTCAAGACCTACGGATTAGATAAGACATTTAACCTTTTCAGCACCGGTTCCGATACCGCCCTGGCCACTTCCATGCTGACCGCCTATGAAAAGGGTCAGCCCTGGGTGGGCTATTACTGGGAACCTACCTGGGTAATGGGCCTGTTGGATATGACCATGCTGGAAGAGCCTGAATATAATGCGGAAGTATACAATGATCCCAATAATATCGGCTGTGCCTTCCCGGCAGCGCAAGTATTAAAGGGGGTTCACTCCAGCCTCAAAGACAGGGCTCCCGAAGTGGTGGAACTGGTTTCCAAATACCAGACCACACTGGCTGAAAACAACGATTTCCTTGGCTATATGCAGGAAAACGACACCGAAGCCGATGAGGCCGCCATCTATTTCTTGAAAAAGTACCCGGAGCGGTGGAAGAGCTGGGTTACCGAGGAAGCTGCCCAGAAGGTGGAACAAGCCCTAAAAGAGGTGAAGTAGCCATGATAAAAAACTACGATCATAATACCCTTCTGGAAGTAAATAATTTATGGAAAGTGTTCGGCAAACAGGCCGCGGATCTTGACCTGGAAGATGCACAGGCCGTTGAGCAGCTGCAAAATAACGGTGCTGTGGCAGCAGTACGCAATATATCATTTAAAGTGAAGCAGGGTGAGGTTTTTGTCATCATGGGACTGTCGGGCAGCGGTAAATCCACCCTGATCCGCTGCATTCCCCGCCTGGTAGAACCCACCCGGGGGGAAATCAAGGTCAATGGCCGCAATGTCTTACAGTTGGGCAAGAAAGAGCTCATCGATTTTCGCCGCCATGAAACGGCTATGGTGTTTCAGCATTATGGTTTGCTGCCTCATCGCAATGTCCTTGACAATGTGGCTTTTGGTTTGAAATTGTGCGGGGTAGCACCCCGTGAAAGAGAAGATCTGGCCAGGCAGGCCATCGCCCAGGTGGGGCTTACCGGTTGGGAAAATTATTATCCGGCGCAGCTTTCGGGCGGTATGCGGCAGAGGGTCGGCATCGCCAGGGCGCTGGTTCAAGACAGCGGTCTGCTCTTGATGGATGAGCCTTTCAGCGGCCTGGACCCCTTAATCCGCCGGGAGATGCAGGATACTCTTATCAATCTGCAAAAGCAGCTCAACCGCACCATCGTGTTCGTGACCCATGACCTGAGCGAAGCCGTTCGCCTGGGGGACACCATGGCGGTGATGAGGAACGGGGAATTTTTGCAGCAAGGCACTCCGGCGGAAGTGATGAGCAATCCCGCTGACGAATACGTGGAGCGTTTTGTTCAAGATGCCAATTCGCTTCTGCCGGGCAGCAGCAATCAGGTGTTTCCCAGGCATAAACGCGCCGTCAAGCAGCCCCGGTCCGGTGTGGCAGCGGTTCCCGTGCCTGTACCCACTGGGAGGTGAAAACAATGTTTCCTGAATCATGGCAATATAATTTAGCACCCTACATTGACAGTTCGGTAAAATGGATGGTGAAATCCTGGGGACCTTTCTTTGACGCTGTATCCGCCCTGGTGTTGAGCATGCTGCTTGAAATCGAACACATTCTGAAATGGGTCCCCTGGTGGGGGTGGATTATAATAGTCACAGCGATCTCCTGGCGCCTCACCAGAAGCTTCTACAAAACTCTCTTGCCCGGAGTACTCATTTTTAGCATCGGCATGTTCGGGCTGTGGGAAGTGGCTATGGAGACACTGGGCATTGTTGTGGTGGCGGTATTGATTTCATTGCTGGTCGGCATCCCCGTGGGCATTGCCATGTCAAGCTCTGAACGCTTCAACGGCTTAATAACCCCGGTGCTGGATGCCATGCAGACTATGCCCAGCCTGGTCTATCTTATTCCAGCTCTGATGTTGTTCGGGTTGGGCAAAGTACCTGCGGTCTTCGCCACGGTGATCTATGCTTTGCCTCCGGTTGTGAGGCTTACCAACCTGGGCATTCGCCAGGTGTCCAATGACATACAGGAAGCCGCCCTGGTGTTTGGCGCCTCGCCATGGCAAATGCTCAAAGAGGTGCGCCTGCCCCTGGCCATGCCCAGTATAATGGCGGGGATCAATCAGACCACTATGCTGGCCCTATCCATGGTGGTCATCGCAAGTATGATAGGAGCCGGCGGTCTGGGCGAAGAAGTGCTCAAGGCCACTAATCGCGTTGCGGCAGGAAAAGGCTTTGAAGCCGGATGGGCCATTGTGGTCCTGGCTATTGTGATCGACCGTATATCACAGGCTACCGCCAAGAGCTGGGAACCGCCGCAGAGATAAATGGAGCATTTGGCAGGAAGTACAGGGATTTTTCCGGGGAGAAGCAAGAGACCGGTTCTTTTGCTTCCCCCTCTGCTTCCCAGGACATCGACATTTGTATCACCATGGCTTGGAGCTGGCTGCACTACCACATAAATACTGACTGTGTCGGATATGACTACCATCTCTACCCTCAGTAAGACCACATTCTTATCAGTCTCTATTTCCCGGTTTATTATGCCGGGAATGAGCAGATAGTTGACTTCAGCCACATTCTGCCCCAGTATGGGGTTCAGCCACTCACGAATGTATTTCTCTACAGTCAGCCTAATGACACTTTCTTCGATATCATTAAAATCACTTTCATCAGCAAACTCTACATGGGTATCAATTCTGCTCACTATCCTCTTTTGGGGCTTTTCTTGCAGCTGCTGTATCTGTTTCTCCAGGGTTTGAAGATTATCCCGCAAGGATATATTTTCTATATGTAAGTCATCTATTTGCGAACCGATCATTATGGTGCTCAAAGATGCACCAGCCAGCATCCCCAGGATAAACACAGCCGCCCAGAAAATGAATAATTTCATTTGCCTTTACCAGCCAGAACGACAATCAAGTAATACCCGGCCTGAGTGCCTACAATGGCGAAAAAAATATACAGCAGTTGTTTGACTAAGGGTCGTACCTCTCCTTTAAAGAGCCCGGATTCTATTATCTCGAAGGTGTAAAAAGTCCCTCCTATGGCTGCTACAATAGCCCAAATCTTGATTTCCCGGGCTAGTTTAAGCATGGTGCTCATAGGTGGTTCCTTGATTAGAACAGCGGCAAAAGAGCCCAGTAACGAGGCGCCCAGGATTATGCCCATAGCAGTGAAGAATATCAATATTGACTTGTGGGAGAAAGCAGTCATGTTCTTAGCTCCGTTTTATCTTGAGTCCTGCCTTAATATATTCAGCAGCAGGGATTCTAATAACCCCAGGCATGGGTTCTTCTGCCCGCTTGAAGGGTCATGACGAAGCATGGGACGTCAAACTGTGATTGAGCCTGCGGACCTGGAGACTGGTTTTGCGGGAATGAGCGCGGGGCTATATTCTTCGTTTCCGGGGAAACTGGCTAATGAAAGAACCCCCACAGGGCGAAAAAATGCCAAGTGGGGGCGGTACTTTTTATCAGCTCGGGACCTGTGACAGATGGGACGAGCAAAGGAAAACATGAGAAGCGGGAGCGGGAAGCAAAAAGAACGTCAGACCGTGTGAGAACTCCCGG
>NZ_DCEA01000034.1:3179-8200 GCF_002316705.1 Syntrophomonas sp. UBA1041 | reverse complement strand
CGAAGACTGCGAGCGGTATATTTATGCAAGCTAATGCATATTTATAACTTTTTGCAGTGACATCAATCTTATTTTCTTATTAAGCATTTATACAGTTTGCCCGGGAAGTGAGGTTTATTATGTTCACGAAATTTTATTATACCCTTAAAGATTTCGGTATTCCGGTTTCATTCAACGAGTGGCAATTATTATTGGAGGCTCTGGAAGCTGGTATGGCTGGCTCCAGCCTTACCGGCTTTTATTATCTCTGCCGGGCGGTTCTGGTTAAAACCGAAGCCCACTATGACCGCTTTGATCAGGCATTTGCCAGCTTCTTCGGTGATATTGAAACTCCGGAAGGCCTGCCGGAAAAAATCTGGGAATGGCTGGACAAGGAATTACCGGAGATGGAAGTAACTGAAGCCATGAAGGCCAATCACCAGCAGTTGGATCTGGATGAACTTAAACGAATGCTGGAGGAAAGACTGGCGGAGCAAAATGAGGAACATCATGGGGGCAATCGCTGGATAGGTACCGGGGGCACTTCTCCCTTTGGTCATTCCGGCTATCATCCCGGTGGCATACGCATCGGAGGCAATACCCGCAGCCTTTCCGCCGTTAAGGTAGCAGGAATGAGAAAATACCAGGAGTTTCGCACCGATGAAACCCTGGGAGTTCGCCAGTTTCAAGTAGCCTTGAGGAAGCTTCGGCAGTTTACTACCCGCCTGGACGGAGCCCGGACTGAACTGGATTTGGATGGAACCATCGACAAGACCTGCAATAATGCGGGAAGGCTGGAATTGGTTTGGGAAAGACCGCGTGAGAATGGGATAAAGGTGTTATTGTTGATGGATTCAGGAGGCTCCATGGTTTCTTATAGCCGCCTGTGCAACCAGCTGTTTACCGCAGTTAACCGCTCCAATCATTTTAAAGACTTAAAAATATTTTACTTTCATAACTGCATCTATGATTGGCTTTACCACGGTCCCAGGTGTAGTTTGACTGATTATACGGAAACGGAATATGTTTTAAAAACTTATGATAGTGATTATCGTCTTATTATTGTGGGTGATGCCAGCATGTCTTCCTATGAACTGATGCGGGTTGGGGGCATTATAGAGTGGGGCCTCTACAATGATAAGCCCGGAATTGATTGGCTTAGACGCATGCGCCAGCATTTTGAATATTCGGTATGGCTGAATCCTATCCCCAAAAACTATTGGAACTGGATGGAGGGGACCTTTACCATTAGCAAGATCGCCGAGATTTTCCCCATGGAAAGCTTGACGGTGGAGGGATTGGAGACAGCTATCAACAAACTGCGCAGCCGCCAGGCGGTACAGTTATAAATAGAGAACCATTCCCGTTACACCCTTTCCCCAAAGCCAAAAATTATTTTTACCTCAAGGCAACGAGTCAGGTATAGAGGTGAAATATGTTCCCCCCTAAGCGGTCGCCTATTAGCAAAACAGGCGGCGGGTTCTAATCTCCCGCCTCGTTGCAGCGCTGTGTTGAAACTGCTCCGCAGTTTCTTCCGATGCTTAAAAGATGGTGTTATCTCCTGTTTAATAATGCGTGATCCAGACCTATACAGGAAAAAATGCCTATGTTATACTCAAGTAAAAGATGGAAATATGTCAAAATAAGGACGAAAGTATGATAGAAAACAACTTATTGCCATTAATGATTGAATTAAATGAAAACACTGATATTATGATTGCGGTCATAAGAGGAAGCAAATTTGCTTATATAAACCCAACCCTGCAGAAGAATTTGGGATATAGCCTGGAGGAGCTCTATTCCATGAATTTTTGGGATATAGCCCACCCGGATTACAGTGATTTGTTGCGGCAAAGGGGATGGGCCCGACAGCGTGGGGAAGAGGTGCAGGATAGTTATGAACTGCGACTGCTGGGGAAGCAGGGGAACAGCTTCTGGGCACATATTAAGGCCAAAAATACCAGCATTGAGGGAGAGCCGGCGGTAATAGTCTCGGCTTTTGATATCAATGAACGCAAGGCTATGGAAGTTGATTTATTAAGGCAAAAGGAGTCCTTGCAGTTTATGCTGGAGAATAACCCGGTAGCAACTGCCCTGGTCAACCCGGAGGGGAAAACCCTCTATGTTAATCCGCGTTTTATAAAATATACTGGCTATAGTCGGGAAGAAGTCAGTTCCAGCCTGGTTTGGGAAGAGAAAGTACTGGCGGATATGCCCAAGCGCCGGGAAATCATGAAAGCCTGGAACCGGAACTTGAAAGAAACAGGATACTCCAAGGGAAAGATCGTTTTGCGCCGCCGGGATGGGGAAAGGCGCTTTTTTAATATACATAGTGTAGCGTTGCCGGACGGGCATATTTTGCTGGCGGCCTGGGATATAAGCGAACAGGTAGAGGCGCGAAAGATACTGCAAGAGAGCGAAGCCCGCTTCAAGGCTTTGTCCGAAGCCAGTTTTGAGGGGATTATCATTTCCGAGAACGGGATTTGCATAGAAGCCAACCAGGCTGCAGTAGAGCTGTTTGGCTACAGCCGGGAAGAGCTTATTGGGCTTGATGTTATGAGTTTTACCGCGCCGGAAGCCCGGGAAATAGTTAAAAGCCAGATGATGAGTGGCAGTAAGGATTCTTACGAAGCCGTGGCCTTGCGTCAGGATGGGAGCAGGGTTCCGGTAGAGATTCAAGGGCGGAGTTTTATCTACCAGGATCGTGAAGTCAGGGCAGCGGCCATCCGCGACCTCAGTGAGCGGCGGAGGGCGGAGGAAGAGATTTATCGCCAAAGCACCAACCTGCAGGCGCTCTTCTACAATACCCTGGATGCCGTCGTTCTCTGTGATCCTGTGCATAGAATCCTGGATATCAATCCTCGTTTTTTTGAACTTTTTGACTATACTATTGAAGAATGCCGGGGTTCTATCCTGGAGGAAGTGCTGGTTCCGGAAGAACTGAGAGAAGAGTCCGCTTTCATGTCCAGTATGGTTTCCAGTGGGCAGGCCAATAGCCGGGAAAGCGTGAGAAAAAAGAAAAACGGTGAATTGCTGCCGGTATTGGTTACCATGATTCCTATTGCCAATTCGGGCTACTATGTTCTTTATACAAATATCAGCGAGCGCAAGGAGGCGGAAGCCACGATTCAGCAACAGATAAAAGAACTGGAAGCCAAAAATGCTGAGATGGAGCGCTTCACCTATACGGTATCGCATGATTTGCGCAGCCCCCTTATCACTATAAAAGGTTTTTCCGGCCTGCTCCTGCAAGACCTGGAGAAAGGTAAAACCGCTCGCCTGCAAAAAGATATACAGCGAATTATCAATGCCTCAGGCAAGATGGAGGAACTGCTGGAAGATCTCCTGGAACTCTCTCGTATCGGCCGTATCTTAAACCCTTACAGCAACTTCCCCATGAACCGGCTCTGTCATGAAGTGGTTGAATTACTTTCTGGGCCTATCAGCCAGAAAAAGGCGGAGGTAGTGATAGCTCCTTATATGCCCTGGATACAAGGTGATCGCAGGCGAATAGCCGAAGTCGTACAAAACCTGCTGGAAAACGCTATCAAGTTTATGGGGCCCAATGACCATCCGCGAATAGAAATAGGCTGTTTCTCCGGTGAAGGCGAGTGCGGCTTTTTTATTAATGACAATGGTTCAGGCATAGAAGCCAAATACCAGGAAAAGATTTTTGGGCTTTTCGATAAATTAGATCAAAGCACAGAAGGTACCGGGATTGGATTGGCTCTGGTTAAAAGGATTATTGAGCTTCACCAGGGGCGTATCTGGGTGGAGTCAGCCGGAGCGGGCCAGGGAAGCACTTTCTATTTTACCTTGCCTGCCGCTACTGATAGTAAGAAAGGGGATAAATGATGGATGAGTCAATGCTAAATATTCTGCTGGTGGAAGACAATGAAGACCACGCCGAGCTTATCATGCGCAGCCTGGAAGAACAGCAGATAAAAAGCCATGTTATTCACGTTACAGATGGGGAACAAGCCCTGAACTATCTATTTGGTCGGGGTGAATATAGCGAGGTGGAGAAATATCCCCGTCCCAACCTCATTCTACTGGATTTGCGCCTGCCCAAGGTAGATGGTCTGGGAGTGTTAAAGGAAATCAAGCAAGCGGAGGAATTAAAGATTATTCCCACCGTGGTGCTGACCTCTTCCGAGTCGGAGAACGATATTTACCGGGCCTACAATTACTATGCCAACAGCTTCCTGGTCAAGCCCATGGACTTTCAACAATTCAACGAATTGATGCTAAAGCTGGGACGCTACTGGCTGAAATGCAATGCGAACCCGGTAAGATGAGAAAAGTATTGATCGGCAATGTTAAAAAGGCCTAAGTACATATCTTGACAACAGCATAGTCATTCTAAACATCAGGCAGAACTGTTTTTCACGATCGATACACTTGAGCAAGGAGTGCTGCAAAATGAAAGAACGTATTTCAGTTCTTATTGTTGAGGATGACGAACTACATACCGAGTTAATTCAAAGAGCCTTCGAAGACCACCAGTCTCGCTTTATGCTAAGATTCAGCAGCAACCTGATGGAGGCCCGCATCTACATGGAGGAGAGGAAACCCGATATCGTAGTTTGTGATTGGCTGCTTCCTGATGGCCGGGGAATTGAGCTGTTTTCTCCGGATAAGGAGCATTCGTCCTATCCTATCATTATGATGACCAGCTACGGCAACGAGGAGCTGGCGGTAGAAACCATTAAAGCCGGGGCTTTGGATTATCTGGTGAAATCGCCGGAAGCCTTTGCTGGCCTGCCTGACTTTATCCTGCGGGGTTTGCGGGAATGGGAACATATAAGGGCCCGCCACGCGGCGGAAAAGAAGCTCCGTGATGTGCTGCTGCAGACCGTGGAGAGCCTGGCCTCCATGCTGGAAAAGCGTGATCCCTATACCTCGGGACACCAGAAAAAAGTAAGTGTGCTGGCCTGTGCCATTGCTGAAGAAATGGGTCTTCCCGCTGAGATTATCGAGGGAATACATATTGCTGCCATCCTCCATGATATAGGTAAAATCAGCATACCGGCCGAATTCCT
>NZ_DCEA01000034.1:0-2896 GCF_002316705.1 Syntrophomonas sp. UBA1041 | reverse complement strand
CAGATCATATTGCAGCATCATGAAAAAATGAATGGTTCCGGCTATCCTTACGGCCTGCTGGGGCCGGATATTTTGCTGGAATCACGGATTATTACCGTGGCTGACGTAGTTGAAGCCATTTCCTCACATAGACCCTACCGTCCCGCTCTGGGTATTCAATATGCCCTGGAGGAGATTACGCAGAACGCTGGAAAATTATACGACCGCGAGGTGGTGGAAGCTTGCCTGACCCTCTTTCGGGAAAAAGGATTTTCACTGGATGATTCTGTTCGTGACTAAATGATGGTGAGGTGACTGGGAGGTGATACCGGGTACAGGACTTTAGTTTTCAGTTGATTCTTACAGTATAAGGGGGTTAAACAATGAATTACGATTACCAGACCATTAAAACAGAGAAAATGGAAAAAGGAATATTGCTAGTGTCGCTTAACCGGCCGGAAAAGTATAATGCCATGAATATGCTTATGTTGAACGAATTAAACGACCTGTGGCTCAAGCTGAAAAGGGATCTTGAGACCCGGGTCGTTATTTTGAAAGGTGAAGGCGAAAAGGGCTTTTGTGCCGGTATGGAAGTGGCGGATATTATTAAGCCCCAGGTAATGGCTGATATTCCAGCTATGTATGACCTGCAGATGCCTATTGGCGAGCTGCAGATAAATATGAGGAATTGTCCCCAGCCCATTATTTGTGCGGTACACGGGGCTGCTGCCGGGGCTGGTTTCAGCTTTGCCATAGCTTCTGACATACGGGTGATCTCTCCTGATGCCCGCTTTTCCGCTGCCTATGTCAATGTTGGATTGGCTGGAGCCGATATGGGCAGCAGCTATTTCCTGCCCCGCATCATCGGTAGTGGACGGGCCTATGAATTCCTATACACCGGGGCTTGGATGAATGCTGAGGAAGCCATGCAGCTTGGCTTTGCCTCTCGTTGTGTGGAAAAAGAAAAATTATTTGACACGGCCCTGGAAATCGCCCAGGCCATAGCTAAGAAGGATCCATTAGCGATGAAGCTTACCAAGGAAGCGGTTAACCTGAACATTGATATTGGCAGCTTGGAAGCTGCTATAGTAATGGAAAACAGGAATCAGAACATGATGATCAGCCTCCTGGCCAACCGGATGAAGAAATAATAAGGGCATAATTTGGCCGGTACCCTGTCCATTGGGAAAGTGGATGGGGTACCGGCCTTTTTGGAGTTTTTAGTGAAACGGATAACGACCGCAGCTCTAGTTTTCCCTCTTTCCTACATCCTGGTCGTTATCCTGGTTTGGCTAAAAATTGGGATTGAGCGGCATCATAAGGGAGAAAAGCACCTTGACAGCAGGTAGATAAATAAAGTTTAATAATATAGACACTATTCCCATAATAATTATTAAGGAATTAATATTAACAGAATCCGTATTTCCTCAATATATATGTTCCCGGATCTGCCAAATATAATGAATAAGGAGTTTCGCATGTTAGACTTTACTACTTTTTGGTGTTTTCGCCTGAATGCCCTGTCACGCAAAATAAGCCGCATGTACAACAACCGCTGTCTTGAACACGGGGTCACCGCCGCCCAGAGCTTTGTGATATTTGATGTCATGGATCATCCGGGTACCAGTGTGAAAGACATAGCCACCCGTATCCAATTGGATAGCCCTGCAATTACCGGGTTAATTGATCGTTTGGTCAGAGAAGACCTGGTGGAGAGAAAGGAAGATCCGGAAGACCGCCGCAGTCTTAAAATTTATCTTACCGAAAAAGGTCAGGAACTGGCGGAAAAGAACCTGGTTCCAATGGCCCATGAATTTAATAAATATATAAGGCAGCTGGTTGAACCGCAGGTTTCCCAAATATTCCAACATTCTCTGGATCTTATAGACAAACAACTGAACAAGAACAGCAACTAGGAGGAACCGTTGTTTTACTCTGCAGACAAAAAGCCCAGGAAAAGGAATTATTATCCCGGGCATTTGCTGTCCGGGTTTTGTATTCAAATAGCTGGAATCTTCTTCTTGTTGTCTTTTTCAGATATGATATTATTTATTTATAACGAGGTGAAAATGTTTCCCGCTTCTTTAAGTGGCTGGTTTCCATTAACAAAGCAGTCGGCGATTAATAATCTCCCGCCTCGTTGCAGTGGTGTGTTGAAACTGCTTCGTAGTTTCTTCCGATACTTAAAAGCAATGACTAATATCTAAACTAAATCAGCAACAAAAGCAAATGGCAGGATATTAAAAAGGCTATAAGGGGGTTGTATATTGTGGATTTTAATCTAAGCAAGGAGCAGTCGTTAATTCAACAGATGGCCCGGGAGTTTGCGGAGAAAAGCATAGCTCCCGCAGCCAAACAGATTGACGAGGAGAGCAAGATTCCCGAGGAGATTTTAGCCGGAATGGCGGAGCTGGACCTTTTTGGCATTCCCTTCCCGGAAGAGTACGGCGGAGCCGATGGGGGTTATGATGGCTATGTCCTGGCTATGGAGCAGATTGCCAAGGTTTCCGGCGGTGTAGCTATGACCATGGCTGCTCATACCCTGGGTTTGGGGGCCATATCCGCCTTTGGAACCGAAGAACAGAAGAAAAAGTACATGATTCCAGGCTGCAAGGCCAAGCACATCGTATCATTCGCTTTTACCGAACCGGGAACCGGTTCTGACCCCAAACAGATTACCACTACCGCCGTAAAACAGGGTGATTTCTATATACTTAACGGAACCAAGCGTTTTATTTCCAATGCCAATTATCCTGGAGCCATGGTGGTTTTTGCCCGCGAGACGGAAAGCGGGGAAGTGACTGCCTTCATTCTCGACAAGTGGGCCGAAGGCTACTCCATATCGGAGCCCTGGGAAAAAATAGGCATGCATGGGGGACAATTACTCGATGTATATATGAAAGATGTAAAAGTACCG
>NZ_DCEA01000043.1:3533-3819 GCF_002316705.1 Syntrophomonas sp. UBA1041 | reverse complement strand
GTTTCCGGGGGAACCCTGGAAGAAGCATTGGCATTGAAGGCTAGGAAATGGTGAGTTAGTTGCTTATGACTTGAGTTCAGCTGCAAGGGGGGATTACTTTGGGCTTGTTTCTTACGGAAATCCTGATTAAATCACACTGGCTGCCGGAAAAACTGGCTGAGACCTTTTCGGAAGCGATGAGCATAGCAGATAATCGAAAGTACTCCATAACTATCCGACCTCTGGAAGATACTGATGACTTTACCCCCGCTTCATTTTTCGAACAGGAAAAGAAAGTCTTGTTGCG
>NZ_DCEA01000043.1:0-3261 GCF_002316705.1 Syntrophomonas sp. UBA1041 | reverse complement strand
CATATTTGCTGCACCCGGAAGTAACCGATGAACCCCCTGCCTATGGTAATCCTGAAAAAACTTGCACACTGCTGGACATACCTCAACATGCCAAAGAACTTGCAGAAATAATGCAGAACGATTATGTTTTTGCGGAAGAAGGCCTATTTGAGTTTTTATCTTTGCTTGGCATCGAAACCGATCTATTTTTTGAGGGAACACCTGAAGACGCTTTGGTAATAGTTTTCAATGCTCTTTTGGTCTGAAAAAAAGCCTTGCATTATTGTGCAGGGCTTTTTAGTAAACAAGAGGGAGCTTTTGTGATGTCGACTATTAACTGGGATTAGCTGGCCGGATGGGAGCCTAAAGACCGCCACGAATGGGGCCGGGACCACCACTTATACCTATGGCGCGGTGGGACGGCTGGAGCGGGTGGTTGATCCCAATAACAATGTGATCAGCTACAGTTATGACCGCTTTGGGATGTGTACTAAGGTGGCGGGGCCGGGCGGTGAACTGCGATATACCTACGACATCTTGGGGCGCATTGAAACCGTCACTGACCAGCAGGGCCAAGTGACGCGTTATCAGTATGATGAGCTGGGCCGTCAGAAGAAAGTTGCTTATGCTAATGGAACGGAGACGCTGTATACCTACGACGTATTGAGCCGGTTGACCAGTGTTGTTAATCGCCAGAGCGCGGCCGCGGGAGCGATCATTTCGAGCCATAAGTATACCCTGAACGCGGCCGGGCAGCGCATCAAGATCGAGGAACAGGGCAGTGTGGTCGAGTACGGCTATGACAACCTGAACCGGCTGACTTCGGAAAAGCGTGATGGGGTTGTAGAGCTGGATGACAGCTACACTTACGATCCGGTCGGGAACCGGCGGACCAAGGCCGCGCTGGGTGGGAATGCGTCCTACATCTATGATGCCAATGATCGGCTATTGAGCGACGGCAAGTATACCTATGGGTGGGATGCGGCTGGCAATCTGACCTCTAGGTCGGGACCGGAGGGGCAGACCACTTACCGGTATGATGCTGAGAATCGGTTGGTTGAGACGAGCGGGCCGGGCGGCGTGGTGCAGTACGCTTATGACGCGGAAGGCAATCGCATCAGCCGCACGACGGCGGCTGGCACGACCGTCTTTGTGGTTGATCCCAACATGCCTTACGCCCAGGTGCTGGAGGAACACGGACCGGCAGGGGCGAAACTTTACGCGTACGGCAACGACATGCTCAACATACAGGGGCCGGATGGTACCCACTGGTTCGATTATGACGGGCTCGGTTCCGTGCGGGCGCTCACGGATGCGAGCGGTACCTTGACAGACACATATATCTACGAGGCGTTCGGCTCGGTGGCGCACCGGACTGGCACTACCGCGAACGACTTCCGGTTTACCGGCGAGCAGTACGACGAAGCCCTGGAGATGTATTACCTGAGGGCGAGATATTATGAGCCGGGGACGGGGCGGTTTGGCCAACAGGATAGACGGTCCGGAAACCCAGCGAATCCAGTGACTTTTAATAAATACATCTATACAAACGCTAACCCCATTAATAATACGGATCCCAGCGGTTTATTTTCAATCCCAGAAATCACCACTTCTCTGGGAATACAGGGGTTTATTAGAAGCATTCCCGGATTGACAGCAAAAGCGCTTGGGGTCGGAGTAGTATCAGGGGTATTTTCTACGATTTATTCTATTATTACTGATATCGAGGCAAATCGCGATATAACAGCAAAAAGCGTGGCCAACGCGGCAATATCGGGTTTCTGTTTTGGATTTTTGTCAACCTTTTTTACGCAGTATCGATGGGCTAGAATAATAATTGGAACTGTCGTGTCTGGAGCAAGTCTAGTCGATTTTGTCAGCTCAATCAAGGCCGGATTGACTATCAGAGCCTCACTTGATTTATTAATCTTCATGTTTTCACTCAGATATCTGAGGGCTGACCTTCGTAGTCTGAGATACCAGCCTATAGATACCTCTAATTTCAAAGGAGGTACACCAACGAAAAATGGAGGGATACGTGAACGCATTCAGTTTTGGAAGGAATGGCAGACCAGATATCCTGAAACTTTAAGTGAAGCAAATAAAGCAATTATTAAGGGTGATCGCGCGCCCCGGATTGATGCCACATGGTGTAAGTACTTTCCGGATCAGGCTCCATACATGGGTGAGAAACTAATTCATCACCACATAAATTATGGCGCCAAGGCAATTCCGTTACCTGAACCGTTTCATAGATATCAACCTGGACGTGGCATATTGCACCCGTAAACGATATGAATTTGGACGGGAGAAATCATAGAAAAAGTAAAGGGGAATCAAAATGATAACAACTCTGGAGGAGTTGCAGCTACATACGGAAAGATGGGCAGTAGAAGCGCCGATAATAGCTAAATATATATTATTGGCTTCCCCAGGCTATTCCAAAGAACAATTAGCAAAATTAACAGAATCTTTGCCCGGAATATCCGAAAGCTACCTTGACTGCGTGGCAAAATTAAAACTCAAAAGTGTTATGCTAAATGGTTTTAGTCTGTGGCCAGAGTGGCTGGGCGAAAAGAGCGATATGCTAGACGAAATCATATATGCAAATACGTCATACAAAAATCCTTTACTCAAGCTATACCAATCAAAAAAACTGTATGAAGTTGCGTCGTATGAAGGAGATTCTATCTGCATAGCTTCGACAATCACGGACGAACCCGGATATGTTTATTGGCTAGATAGAAGTTCCGGGCCAGACATTGAAATCAATAGGATGTGTGATAGTTTCGAGAAGTTTTTATTGTGTGCAGGTAATTTGCAGGATGTAGCAACTAAACATCATGATGAAGACAATAAGGAAAGCGCCGTAAGAGAGTTCGTGGAGGCGCTTAAAGTGATGCAACTAGACGATGAAGAGACAAAATCGTGGGAAAGCATAGCAAAAATGTCACTATAGAAAGAAATTGCATTTTGACATGTTTACATACACTGTTATTAGCAGGAGTTTATTTGCACCATATCTGAGAATCCTTGAAATATAACCTTGGTACGCCGATCCCGTCGGATAGTATTGTTATACCTATTTCGGCCTGGCCCGATAGAGCACTATTGGTTTATCTTCAAACCGGATTGTGATGACCTAGTGTTGCCAAAACTTGCAGAATGGTACGCCTGGGTTAAGGAACGGGGGCAGGATCAGGCTATCAGCTACGTTAACGAAGGAAACGGGGTTATCAAAATCATCGCTCCAGCTAAGGTCCATGATCCGATTATGGCTCT
>NZ_DCEA01000040.1:4306-4727 GCF_002316705.1 Syntrophomonas sp. UBA1041 | reverse complement strand
TGGGGGACGGAACGGAGGTTATCGCGGAGGGCTTTTATATCTGGCCCAGCGCCGCCAGTGACTATGTAACTTCCTTTTTTGGCACCAGGCTGCATCCCATTCTGGGCATTTACAAAACCCACACCGGTATCGACATCGGTGCGGGATACGGAACAGCGATACTGGCTGCCGCGGACGGCGTGGTCACAACCGCAGCTTACGATGCGGGCGGCTACGGGAACTATCTCATTATCGACCACGGCAGCGGCAATATGAGCCTTTACGCCCACATGAGCCAAATGAGCGCCGCTTTCGGGCAGACGGTGACACAGGGTCAGACTATCGGCTTGGTGGGCAGCACAGGATTGTCCACAGGTCCGCATCTGCACTTTGAGGTTTATGCCGGAGGCACCAGGGTCGACCCCCTGCTGTACTTCTCCAA
>NZ_DCEA01000040.1:0-4142 GCF_002316705.1 Syntrophomonas sp. UBA1041 | reverse complement strand
CTGTACTTCTCCAATTATACGGCAGCATGGTAAGTGTTGGCTTCTTAAAAAGAAAGATAACGGGATCGAATAGTACCATTTCAGTTAATAATATCTTGACAATATGACTGGGCAGTCATACAATATTATTATAATATGACGGGGTGGTCACACGCAGTGGGTTTAGCTATTATTTACGTACTATATGACCACCCAGTCTCTAGAGGGGGAAAAAAATGCCCAAAAGTACTTTCTTTAATTTGAGCGAAGAGAAGAAGAAGCGAATATTTGATGCTGCCGTACAGGAGTTTTCCACCCGGCGTTTCAGCGAAGCATCCATCAGCCAAATTGTCAAGAATGCAGGTATACCAAAGGGCAGTTTCTATCAATATTTTGCCGACAAAGAAGACATTTATCTTTATATGGTGGAAAAAGTCTCACAGGATATACATGAGATTATAGGAGCCTTCAACCCAGATGCCAGCTTTTTTGAAAACATTATGCAAAGAGCCGAAGGAACCATTAAAGTAGGCAAGATGAGATCAGAGTATACCAAGATAGGCGCGTTGACGGTGATTGATAACAGCGAATTCATTCTGCAACTCCTAAGAGCATCCAACAAAAAGTACATCGAAATAATCGAGCGTGATAAACAGCGCGGTCTAATCAAGATGGAAATCGACTCCGAAGTTGTTATTAAATTGATTTATATCTTCGTTTTTAATGAATATTTATACAGTGGGTTTGACGAGACCCGGTATTTAAAGAAAGTGGAAAGTGCAGTTCAAATAATCAAGGAAGGTATTGCCATCCATCAGGATTAATTGGACATGTTGATTCATTTGGTAGGGACATCAAGTTTAAAGAGGTTAAATATGAGTTCGTATGTGCTTAGTTTTGAGGGAATAGATAAAACAAAGCACGTCATAGCCGGAGATTAAGCCAATATGGAGATAATTAATTGGAGGGGATATCAATGAAAAAGAATAAAACTAGTTATTCCGCATCAATAATAACCTACTGTCGAGCCTATCATGCGGCGCATGATGAACCAAAGATATTTGATGACTTTTTGGCAGGTCACTTGCTTACAGAAGAGCAACGCACAAACTTCGACGGGATGATATACAAATCTAATAAGGTACTCTATTATATAGGCTCCCGAAAGGCTGTTCCCTCCGTCATAAAATTTTTTCTTCCCCGGCGTGTTAAACGTACTTTTGAAGCTATTGCTCCCCAAGACTTGAACCTGATCTCCAGCCCAACGTCGGCCGTGGATTGGTATATGCATGCTCATGGAGCTCCCGCATTGGCAGTCAGCAGGGCCAGGTATACCGAAGACAGCCTGGTGGAGGCTGTCAGGAAAGGAGTAAAGCAGTACGTGATCTTGGGAGCAGGGATGGACACCTTTGCCTTCCGGTGCCCGGAACTGATGGAGAAGCTTCGGGTATTTGAGGTGGACCATCCGGCTACCCAAGCTTTTAAGCGTCAACGCCTCACTGAATTGGGTTGGGAGATTCCAAAGCAACTATATTTTGTTCCGGTAGATTTCACGCACCAAAGGCTTGATGAGGCGCTTAAAAATTCATCGTATGACCCGAAAGCCTTGGGCTTCTTTAACTGGCTAGGTGTCACTTACTACCTGCCTCGTGAAACTGTATTGGATACCCTGCGCACAGTTGCAGGTATCGCCCCCAAAGGCAGTACTGTTATTTTTGATTACCTGGATACAGATGCCTTTGACCCTGCAAAAGTAGCTCCACGGGGACAGTGGTTTTTGTGGTCTCATAAAGCAGGTGAAAAAATGAAATCCGGGTTTGACCCGTCGACCTTGTCTCACGACCTGGACGCTTTAGGGCTGCGTCTTAAGGAGAATTTAAGCCCTTCAAATATTGAAAAGCTCTACTTCCAGGGACACACAGGCAACTACCATGCCCAGGAACATGCCCATTTTGCCTGTGCGGTTGTGGAATAGCATAGGTAATTATGAAACATTGAAGCGGACAAATACGTGTGGTTACTGGCCACTTTATGCTTCCATAAATTGTTGATTCTTGGGCAGGGACATCAAGTTTAAAGAGGTTAAATATGAGTCCATATGTACTTGGTTTCGAGGAAATAGATAAAACCAAGCTCGCCCTAGTCGGCGGCAAGGGCGCTAACCTGGGGGAACTGTCCAGAATTGAAGGAATTAGTGTACCGGCGGGCTTTTGCGTTTCTATTGAAGCCTATAAAGAAATAATTGAGGACAATAAAGAACTTAACCAGTTGCTGGATCAGTTGTCTCTTTTTCAGCCAGGCGAGCTGGAAAAGATCAGCCAGATCAACGCGAAGATCCGCACGGTCATTGAGGAGATCGCTATCGCTAAAGAAATCGAAGAGCAAATCGCTTCGTACATCACCTTACTAGGCGAAAACAATGCCTATGCAGTGCGCTCCAGCGCCACCGCGGAAGACCTGCCCGCCGCTTCCTTCGCCGGACAGCAGGACACGTATCTAAACATTATAGGAAAAGATGCCATTCTTAAGCATATCAGCAGGTGCTGGGCGTCGCTGTTTACTGATCGTGCTGTAATCTACCGCATGCAAAATGGGTTTGACCATCGCAAGGTCCATCTGTCTGTGGTCGTACAGCAGATGGTTTTTCCCCAGGCGTCGGGGATTATGTTTACCGCCGATCCCGTCACATCCAATCGCAAAGTGCTGTCCATCGACGCCAGCTTCGATCTTGGCGAAGCCCTGGTCTCCGGCCTGGTGAATCCTGACATCTATAAAGTACGGGAGGGCATGATCGTCGATAAAAAGATATCCACCAAAAAGCTGGCCATCTATGCCCTGGAAAAAGGAGGCACCCGGAAACGGGAGATCGAGCCCCAGCGGCAGAATAAGCAAACCCTGACGGACGAGCTGATTTTACAGCTTGAAGGTCTGGGCAGAAAGATCGAAGCCTACTTTGGTTCGCCCCAGGACATTGAATGGTGCCTTTATGCAGATACCTTCTATATCGTTCAGAGCCGCCCCATCACCACCTTATACCCCCTGCCTAATGTAAGCGACGGAAAAAACCGTGTATATATATCCTACGGCCACCAGCAGATGATGACCGAACCCATCACACCATTGGGAATGTCCTTCTGCCAGATTTTTCTCAAGGACCATACACTACGCTCAGCCGGCGGCAGGTTGTTTTACGATTATACTCATGACCTGGTCTCGCTGGCGGGAAGAAAAATAGCGTTGAGAACATTTGGTGAAATGGATCTTTTGATAAAAAACGCCATGCTGAATTTATTCAAGCGAAAGCAATTCTTAAAGACTTTGCCGCGGGGGGAAAGAGTACTCCGTATGGGGGCAGAGGGACTATCCTGGGCGCTTCCCGTTCAGGCCGTAAATATCTACCGCAAAAATGACCCCGCCCTGATTAAAAATCTCATTTCCCGCAACCAGGAATCGGTCCGGGATCTGCAGCAAAGGATCGCAGTTGTATCCGGAGATGAACTGTTTGATTTCATTTTACAGGACCGTAAGCGATTAATGCAAATCATAGCTGACCCCCAAAGCGTGGCAGCATGGATAGTCGGGATGCTGGCCGCAAATTGGATCAATAAGAAAATGGAAAAATGGCTGAACGAAAAAGGTGCAGTCGACGTGCTCTCTCAATCGGTAGACAACAATATTACTTCCGAAATGGGGCTTGACCTTTTGGATGTAGCCGATGCTGTCCGAAAATATCCGGCAGTAATTGATTATTTTCATCATGCCAGTGATGAGACTTTTTTTGAAGACCTGTCCAGGCTGGAAGGCGGTGAGGCGGTCAGCCCAGCCATACAGGCATTCCTTGAAAAATACGGCATGCGCTGTTCCGGTGAGATCGATATCACCAGGCTCCGTTGGAGCGAACATCCCACCGCGCTTATTCCCATGATCTTCAGCAATATCAGAAACTTTGAGCCGGGTGCCCACAGGATTAAATTGGAGCAGGGGCTTAAAGAAGCGAAGGAGAAAGAACAGGAGCTCTTAGGCCGCCTGCAACAATTGCCCGGCGGCAAAAGAAAGGCAAAAAAGACGAAGAAGATGATCGGCATTGTGCGCAATTTGATCGGCTACCGGGAATATCCCAAATATGCCAATATGCAACGCAACTACATTTATAAGCAGGCACT
>NZ_DCEA01000092.1:0-12844 GCF_002316705.1 Syntrophomonas sp. UBA1041 | reverse complement strand
CTCCATAAGCCGCTGGGATAGGTGGGAACGCTGGCCAAATATAACTCGGTGATAGGAAAGGACTGTTTTATTCCTTGATAAGCCATCTTGATCACATCCGCATTAAAAAAAGGCGATTCACTTTGTACTACCAGAATGCCGTCTTCCTTTAAAGAGGCAAAAACATTCTGATAGAATTCTGCCGAAAAAAGCTGCACCGCAGGGCCTACCGGCTCAGTCGAATCAACAATTACCACATCGAAGCGGGCCTGGTTTTCCCTCACATATTCGATTCCATCTCTGATAGTTACTTCTGCTTTTGAATCACTGAAAGCGCAGCACAGCTCCGGAAAAAAGTCCCGTGAAGCCTGAACCACATCTTCATCGATTTCCACCAGAATGCCTTTTTTCACCCCCGGATGGCGCACTACTTCACGCAGGGTGCCGCCGTCGCCGCCACCGATGATCAGCACCTGCTCCGGCCTGGGGTGTGCGTTTAAAGCTACCAGGGTTATCATTTCATGATATACCCATTCGTCTTTTTCAGTGGTCTGAACCATGCCGTCCAAAAGCAGCATCCTGCCAAATTGCTCGGTTTCAACCACGGCCAGATGCTGATAACGGGTCTGCGCAGCCCGCAAGGTTTGGGTGACCTTGCAGCTAAACCCCAGAGAGGGGGTTTGATATTCGGTTACCCACAGTTCCAAATAAAATCCTCCTAACCGTATTCGAATATTCTGGTCTGGCGCTTAGTACCACAAAGGAACCGCTGCGAAGGCACAACCGATCTTTTCGACCACATGTTCGGTAGCGGCGGTCTTAATCTCTGCAATTTCTATATTTCTCATGGCGAAGGCTTCTCTCACCATTTTCTCCACTATGGCTTCCGCTTCCGCCTGACTGCAGTGGCCTTCATACTCCATGATAACCCCGAAGCGATCATCCTTTTGGATACCCACCGCTACTGCTGCGGCAATCCTGGTGCCCGGCTCAGTACATGTGATGGTACCATAGGCGATAGGCAACAGCGAACCCTCGGGGATAACCAGTTCCGGATCGTACTGGCAACCAGGCGGCAATATACTGCTCACTTTCAACAGGTTGGTGTTTCCAACCCGGGCCTTTAACAATGCGCCATCAAAGGCGGTAAGTTCTGTTTCTCCTTCGCAAGAAGCCGCAGTTAAAAAGTATTTCTTAGGCAATGGAAGCATTGCTGAACCTCCCCATATTTATTGACAACAGGTATATTATATCCAAATGCGGATTAAAATCAAACCATTTTCTAAGGCTGGAATGGGCATAAGAAAAGCCCGGTAGGTACCGGACTCAGACCGTCGACAAAAGCGAATAACTGCGTTGCTCAATAGGTCCTCTCAATCAACGTACTATTTGTACGCCTCAATCTCGGGCCTATCGAGCGCCTTGCTCTTCGCTTCCGTCGCTCGCTCTGCGCAGGTTATTGCCACTGTTTCATGAATTCCAGGAATGCGTTGACCGATTTGCGCCGGGATTTCTGCCGCGGATAGATGACGTAGAAGTGGCGCTTACTGCAGGCTTGGGCGATGTTCAAACTGCGGATCCTGGTAGTTGCCAGTCTTTTGACGGCCCAGGAGGAAACGATCGAAATCCCCATACCCGATTCCACTGCGGCCATAACCGCTTCAGTGCTGCCTGCTTCCATATAAACGCTGAGATCTTCTTTTTTAATCCCGCAGGACGAGAGCATCTCTTCCACTGCCTTCCTGGTTCCGGAACCCTTTTCTCTGAATATCCAGCGCTCTGAAATCAAGTCTGGCAAGACAACCTGCGTTGAGCGGGCCAGGCGGTGATCTGCCGGAACCACTACCACCAGTTCATCTTCCAGCCATTGAAAGCCTTCGATTTTTCGTATGTTTATCCAGCCGCCTACTATCCCCAGATCCAGAACCCGATCCGCCACCAGGTTAATGACTTTCTCAGTATCGGCAATATCCATGGTCAGAGTTATACTGGAATAGCGGTCCTTAAAGTCCTTTAACAGGCGCGGCAAAATATACTGCCCGGGTATGGTACTGGCCCCGATATATAAAGTTCCTTTGCGTCCGTCCGCAACCTCCTCCATGGCTTTCTCGGTCTTATCCATGGCCTTAATGACCTCCCGGGCGCACTGATACAGGGTTTCACCTGCCTCGGTGGTCTTGAGTCGGCGCCCCGACCTTTCCAAAAGCAGTACCCCGTACATATCCTCCAGGGATTGAATCTGTTTGGTAACAGCCGGTTGGGATAAACCGAATTCATCGGCAGTGCGGGACAAATTCTGGGTTTCCACGACTTTCACATAGGTTTTCAGCAGATTCAGATTCATTTATTCACCAGCCCGTAAAAAGATCATCAACGCAAAAAGCCTTCAATAATAGTATCGATGGCTTGCTGTTCGGTGAGTCCCAGAGACATGAGCTTGATCAATTGTTCACCGGCAATCCGGCCGATAGCTGCCTCATGAGTCAAAACCGCGTTGGCATCCTCGGCCACCAATTGCGGAATGGCTCTGATCTTGGAATGATCCATTATGATGGAATCACATTCCACATGGCCGGCACAGTCAGCTTTGCCAATTAAAGCCGCCCGGAAGACCTGCTCGGAGTTCTCTTTGGCGACTGACCGCGATAACACCTGTCCGCTGCCCCCGGGGCCATCAATATGCATCTCGACATGGGATTCGGCATGCTGATCGCCGTGGGTTAGCAGGCGTTCGATCATTTTCACATAACCCTTTTCTTGAATGTGAACCGTGGTGGTGCGAACAGCATCATCCACCCCGGCGATTTGCACCATTTCCATCTCTATAGTGGCGCCTTCCGCAACCTGTACGGTAGTGGTCGGATTGAGGATCTTTTTGCCCTGGCCGCTTCCTTCGCCATAATGCTTTTCCACATATCTCAGCTTGCTGTGGGGATAAAGGATAAACTCATGTATGCCGTCATGCTGTGAATTCATGTGGCTGGAGTTGTGTATGCCGCATCCGGCAATGATAGTGACATCGGCAGCCTCTCCGATGATAAAAGTATTATAGACCATGTCCGTAAGTCCTGATTTGGTGAGGATAACCGGAACATGCACGGTTTCTCCCTTGGTGCCGGGCGCCACCTCCAGATCGAAGCCCGGCTTGTCCTGTTTAGGGATGATCTGAATATTGGGCGAGGAATGACGCAGGGCCGGACTGCCGTCGATACGGATGTTGACGGCCCCCTGAGGCACTCCATCCAGGTTAGCTATGGTTTTCAAAAGGTTTGCCTGTATATCATCGAATTTCATAAGCCACTTCCCCGCTGCATTGTTCTTTCATTTTGCATTCGATCTCATCTCTGATGTGCGGCCAGATTTTTTCCGGAGTGCCGCGATGCACTAGCATACCGCTCTCCAGCACCAAAACCTCATCACAGATATGGAGCATATTCTCGTTATGGGTAATGATGATAGTGGTAAGCCGGGGATTCTTTTTATACTTTCCCACGATCACGGCGATAAGCTTCTGAATGGTCCACAGGTCAACCCCCGCCTCCGGTTCGTCCATAATGCTGATAACCGCCTCCCGGGCCAGGGTCTGTGCCATTTCAATGCGCTTCATCTCACCGCCGCTCAATCCAGGTCCCACATCACGGTCCATATAGTCCTCGGGGCACAAGCCGACATCACGCAAAGTGCTGCGCAGATGCAAGTTGTCAATCCCTGGGCGGGCGATATTGAGAAGATCTTTGACCGTCAAGCCCTTGAAGCGAGGCGGCTGCTGAAAAGCGTAAATAATGCCGAGCCGGGCCCTTTCACTGATACTGAGCGGGGTTATATCCTGGTCTTGCAGGTATATGCGCCCTTGACTGGGCATGTATATACCCATTATCAGCTTGGCCAAAGAAGTCTTGCCGCCGCCGTTGGGTCCGGTGATGCCATATACCTTGCCGGCTTCAAACTCAGCATTGATGTCGCGAATAATCTCACGGTTTTCCCCCTGGTTATTCTCCACAACCATGGTTAAATTTTCCAATCTCAGCATAATTAAGAACCTCCTGCTGGGTTATGACGAATATTAGGTATATATTATCATAACCATTGGTTATGAGTCCAACACATCCGGGCCTTCGTTCAGTTCATCAATCACCACTGCTTGAGCCAGGTTATAATCTACGGCAATACGATTATTGCCCAGCTTGACCAAAAACGGTCCCCGCAAGGGGTAACGAGCCACTAATTGAAATTCACTGCCCGGGCTCAGACCCATTTCCATCAGTTGCTGGCTTCCCGCAACTCCGGTGTCAATGGATGCAATGCGGGCTTTATCTCCGATTTTCAAGTTTTTCATAGTCTTCAACTCATCTACTCCCATCAAGGCAAGATTAGATTCAGGGCCACCCCGACCAAAAATGAGCTTATTGCCCCCATGGCCAGGATAAAGGCCAGCCTTTTTGCGCCCATCTCTTTAACGATCATGGTCATGACCGGCAAACAGGGCAGTGATAAAGCGATCATGGTGATGGCGATAGTAGCCTCCCTGGGGCTTAAGGACAGATTCAGCAAGACCAGGGGGGCCAGGTAGCGCTGGAATATAGTGATCAATACGGCCACCAGGGCTTCGGCCGGGATGCCGAAAAAAAACTGCGAAAAACCCTGCAGCCCTTTGAACCATTCCAAAACCCCGGTTTCCATCAGAGCGCGCAGGACGATATTCATCAGGAGCAGAAGCGGGAGCACTTCGGTAAAAAACCCCCCGGTTCTGGATATAACCTTTTGCCAGGTGTTTTTCCAGGCCGGAATGCGCAGCGGGGGCAGTTCATAGACAAAAGCCTCTTCCCGGGGCATCATGCGGCTCAGTCCGAAGCCTAACAGGAGCATAACGGCCAGCATGGTGGCTGCGACCACCCAGATATAGGCATGAAACTTGGCGATCACCGCGGCCATCACCCCCAGGGAGGCCGCACAGGGCACCACAATGCTCAAAAGCGTGGCGATAATAAAGCGTTCGGCCGCGTTAGGCAAAAGACTGGTGGCCATAATTGCCGGGGTTCGACAACCAAATCCCAGTGTCAAAGGTATGATGGCCTGCCCGGAAACACCGATAAAGCTGGTCACCCTCTCCAAAGCCACCGAATAGCGGGGCAGCAAGCCGGTATCTTCAAGGAGGGATATAAAGACGCTGACAATAATCATGGCCGGCATAATAATAGTAAAGGGAATCACCAGGCCTTCCGGTACGGCCTGGGACAGAACTTGGTTTACCATGCCCGGCGGCAGTAACTCCTGTATCAAGGCGGTTAATATATTGCTAAAAGGCTGTACTGCGCTGCTGATAGGTTCTTCCAAGTAATGCACCAGGGTTACCATGACAGTAAACAGGCCGTAAGCCAGAGCCAGCAATAAAACTGTGCCGATAACCGGCCGATCGAGCCAGCCCTGCACCGTCTCCAGGTAAGTCCTCCTTACCGCGGGCTGCTGCCGTACCACCCGAGCGGCAATGGTGCGGGCTCTTTCAATGGTCTCCCTGTCGATGGTTATAACATTATGCTGACACGCCTGGGCGCAATGCTGGCACTGGGATGAAGCCGAATCTTTGGAAAGCTTCTCCAACTGAAGGGGGTCGATGCCGATATCAGAATCAAGCGGCTGTTTAATCCACTGCATGAGCCGGTCTAGGCCCCTTCCCTCTCCATCCGGCAAGCCGATAACCGGGCATCCCAGTTCCCGGGCCAGAATCTCCACATCGATTTCAATGCTTAAATTGGCGGCAATGTCCATCTGGTTCAAGACCACAACAGCAGGCAGGCCCAGGGCCAGAACCTCCAGGGTCAGAACCAAATTGCGTTCCAGGTTGGCAGCGTCCACCACATTGACAATACGGAATCCGGTATTGTCCAATAATAAATCTCTTACTATGCCTGCACTGTCCCCAAGCCCATGCAGTGAATATATACCGGGCGTGTCGTAAAAGTAACTGTCGTCTTTATTCACAAAAGAAATCTTGTGGGATGTACCCGGATAGTTGGCCACCAGGAGTCTGGAGCCGGTCAATTGATTGATAAGGGCGCTTTTGCCCACATTGGGATTGCCTATGAAAATAGCCCGCATATATCACACCTCCATTCAGGCTAGAATGGCCGCCCATGATCAGGACTTGGTACAATTGGGGCAATAACCGAAAAATTTGAGGTCGTGGTCCACGATACGAAAGCCCTGCTTTTCAATATTTTTTTCCAATTCACACAGAAGATCGTCCTTAATCTCAGTTATGCTTCCGCAGTTTACGCAGACCACATGGTGATGGTGGTGCTCCCGGTCATCGGCCAATTCGTAGCGGTACTTGCCGCTGTCAAACATGCCTTTGTACAGTATCTCCAAACTGGCCAATTTCTCCAGGGTCCTGTAAACCGTGGCTATGCCTATATTAGGCCGCAGCAGCCGGGCTTGCTGTAAAACCTCTTCGGCACTGAGGTGCTTGCCGCGGTTTCTGATCATCACCTCCAGGACTGTAGCCCTTTGGCCGGTGAGTTTATATTGGCTGGCATCCAACTTGGCTTTATAATTATCTCTGTGCATTGCGCCTGCTCCTCTTTGATAATAATTTTCATTTAATATAGTTAACTTGATAAGTTTTTTCAATCCCATAGGGTAAAAAAGCCGGGTCCGCGTCGCGGCCCCGGCCCTGTGCCTATTCCTATTTTTCACGCAAATCCTTGATTTCGGCCTGTTGGTACAGCTGGTCCAGATAAGCGCTGACGACCTGACTCTTCAGCGTCTCGATGATCTCGCTCCTGGCTTCGTCAAAGGGTATTATTCTTTCAGCCTGCTGACCGGTGGCTTTGATGATATGATAGCCGAATTCGCTCTTCACCGGCTGGGCAGTAATCTGGCCGACTGAAAGGGACAGGGCGGCATTTAAGAATTCTGCCACCATAGGGGTATCCTGGTTGACCACACCCAGGTCTCCTCCCCGGCTACTGCTCGGACAGCTGGATTTCTGTCGGGCCAGTTCAGCGAAGTCAGTGCCGCCTTGCAGTTGTTTGATAATATCCTGGGCCTTTTCTTCAGTATCGACCAGTATATGAGATATTTTCATTCCCGCAGGCTCTTTATAAGTATCCTGGTTGGACTGGTAAAATTGCTGGGCTTGCTCTTCGGTGACCTGATTCTCTTCAGCGATATTGTTCTCAACCCGACTGCGTAAGAGGCCCACTGCCAATTCCTGCTTTAGCTCGGGCTCGGTGATCTCGAAGTCTTTAAGCACCTGATCATATGCACTGGCACCGCCATTGGACTCCTGCATAGCTTTAAAATCGGCCAGTTGCTTGTCCTTATCCGCATCGCTCAGTTGAATGCCCCGGGCCTTCGCTTCCTGGTCTATCAATTTCATCATGATCAATTGATTGTAAGCGGTCTCTTTTATCTGGGGGAGAATGCTGTCATCGATCGTGACCTCCTGGGTGCTTCCCGATGAACGCTGCTGGATCTTATAGCTGCTGCTGATCAGTTTGATGCGGTTATCGTATTCCTGCTGGGTGATCTTATCGCCATTGACTTCCACAATCACCTTTTGAGCACCGTCGGATGCGCATCCAGCCACCAGGAGCATGGCTAATAACCCTGCTATGACCGCAATTTTCCGCATATTATAAATCCTCCTCATAATAAACCTCGGCTAAATCATTATAACATACTATGCAGTACAAACTTCCAACCCATATTCAGCCAAACATCGCCAAAAAATAGAAGAGGCCCCGCTGGGGACCTCTTAAAATTCAGGGACAATGCCTTTAAATTACACCACGCCTTGGGCCAGCATGGCATCGGCTACTTTTAAGAAACCGGCTATATTGGCGCCTACCACCAGATTGCCCGGATATCCATATTCTGCGGCAGCTTCACTGGACTTCTTGTAGATGTTGATCATGATGTCTTTTAACTTGGCATCCACTTCTTCAAAGGTCCAGGAATAGCGCATGCTGTTCTGAGACATCTCCAAGGCTGAGCAGGCTACCCCTCCAGCATTGGCGGCCTTGGCCGGTCCAAACAATACGCCGTTGTCCTGGAATACCTTTACGGCTTCAGGGGTGCAGGGCATGTTGGCGCCTTCTGCCACCGCGATGCAGCCATTGGCCACCAGCTTATGGGCGGCTTCTTCATCCAGCTCGTTCTGGGTTGCACTGGGCAGGGCTATATCACAGGGCACTGACCAGATATCCGATCCGTTTTCGAAGAATTTGGCATCGGGATGGTCATTGAGATAATCTTTGACCCTTTTTCTTTCCACTTCTTTAAGCTGTTTTATTAATGGCAGGTCGATGCCGTTCTCATCCACGATATATCCGTTAGAATCGCTCATGGCCACCACTTTGGCGCCTAATTGAGTAGCTTTCTCCACAGCGTAGATGGCGACGTTCCCGGAACCGGATACCACCACGCGTTTTCCTGAAAAGCTCCCGGTCTTGGATTTAAGCATTTCCTCTGTAAAATAAACCAGTGCATATCCGGTGGCTTCGGTACGAACCAGGCTGCCCCCATAGGGCAGTCCTTTGCCGGTCAACACCCCTTCGAAGCGGTTGGTGAGGCGCTTGTATTGGCCATACATATACCCGATTTCCCGGCCGCCGACACCGATATCTCCTGCCGGTACATCGGTATCTGCCCCGATATGCCGGAACAATTCGGTCATGAAACTCTGACAGAATCTCATCACTTCGGCATCAGACTTACCCTTGGGGTCGAAGTCGCTGCCGCCTTTGCCTCCACCGATAGGCAACCCGGTCAGTGAGTTTTTAAATATCTGTTCAAAGCCCAAAAACTTTATGATGCTGGCATTGACAGAAGGATGAAAACGCAATCCTCCCTTATAAGGACCTATAGCGCTGTTAAACTCAAAACGAAAACCGCGGTTAACCTGTACAGTGCCATTGTCATCCACCCAGGGCACCCGGAAAATGATCTGCCGTTCAGGCTCTACTATTCTCTCTAAAATACCCGCATCAACATATTCGGGATGCTTGGAGATAACCGGCTCCAATGATTCCAATACCTCGGCGACAGCTTGATAAAATTCCGGTTCATTTGGGTTTCTCTTTTCTACCCGGGCCAATAACTCTTTAATATAATCCATAAGGCAACCTCCTTTGGTTTGGCTTTATCCGCAAGCCCAATGAAATTATAGAGGCTGGACGCAGCCCCTGTAAATAGGCTGCCGGCAGATATATTGTATGCATGATTCGGGCTTCCATCTGTATACCGGAATACAATTTTTAGCCAATTAACCCTTGTTCAGACATGGTCTTATTAAAACGGCGCCAGGCCGGGTCACCGGAATAAGGATCAACAAAAATCCGTTTGAAGCCTGGCAATGAAAGATGGGCTTTGCCGTCCTGATAGGCGAATCCCTCCTCATATTGCACGGCCCTGGACCATTTCTTTTCCGGCAACACCTTCATTCTCAGTTCCGGGCGCAGCTTGAGGCTCTGCATAACGGCCTCGAAGATAGCTATATTGTCATGGCCGGACGGCGGTGTTTGTATCCCCTGTACCAGCTTCAGGCTGCCGTCCGCAATCACGTAAGTGCCGTTGGTCTCCATGGGCAGCGATCCGGGTAATACGATGTCAGCCAGAGCAGCGGTCTCATTCCAATAAGGCGCCATAACGAACAGGAACTCAGCCCGGCGCAAGGTTTCAGCTGCTATCATACCGCACCCCACCGGGTCCTCCCCCAGAACGAAAATAGTCCGCAGTTCCCCCCCCTCCAGGGCATCCAGCACTTCTTGGCGCGGTTGCTTATAACCGGCCTGCCATACCCCGGTTGCGTTGCCTCCGGGTGAAATCACTATGATGCCATTGGCCGGCGAACCGATGTGGCCGCTGATTACGGCCAGATCGGCTAATACCTGTACGGCGGCGATGCTGGTGGAATAGCCGTCGACCAGGATCAGAGCCCGGGAGGCGCCCTGGTACAATTCGGCGATCTGAGCCGCGGTATCACCGATTCTTCTGTCTCTGACGAGCTCGGTCAACTCGTCAAAGCCTTTCCAGGAGCGGTCGGTGAAAGCAGGATCAAGGGAACGCTTCTGCAGGACCGCGGCCAGTACTTGCAGCAGGAGATCCATATCATTGTCCTCAGGGCATATTCTCAGCAACGCCAGGTCATCAGCAACGCCTTCCTCCGCGCTTATAACGATCAGGCGCGCGCCCTTGTCGGCGGCTTGCCGGGCTTTAATCGCCGGAACCTGGTTGTATCTGAAAGACCCGATCATCAGTATTAAATCAGCCTGATCCAGTTCGCTTACCTTGTTGCTGGACAGATTATCGCCCAGAATACGTTTCAAACCTTCCCCGGCGTTGCGGGTGAAGCTGCTCAGATAACGGGCTCTTAAACCGTGAGCGACATATGCGGCCGCGCCGGCTTCCTCAACCGTATAGACCGGGCTCATGAACACCCCGACATCGGAATCTCCCGGAGCCTTATCAGGTTGACAGGCTTTTATCCGGGTCAGAACCTCCTCCCAGGATGCCTGCTGCCATTGCCCATCCCGCTTGATCATGGGAGCAGTAAGGCGTTCCCGCTGGTTCTCCTGCCAGGCGAAGCGCCCCCGCGAGCATAATAAGCCGTTCTCCACCGGTTCGACCCTGGCGATCAACCCGCCATAAGACTCAACTTTCTGCTGGCATCCCATTCCGCAGAAGGAACAGGTGGTGATGGCTTCTTGTAATTGCAGGGGAATATTCTTGCCAAACCGGTTCCGTTCTGCCAGGGCCCCGGTAGGACATACCGCTATGCATTGACCGCAAGCGATACAGGAGGTCTGGCTCAATGCCAGCCCCATTTCAGGCTGCACCAGCGTATCGAAGCCGCGTTCCACTAATCCCAGTGCGGCCGCTCCAACAACCTCGTCACATATTCTCACGCAAAGACCGCATAAGATGCATTTATTCATATCCCTTAACATGAAGGGGTGCTGTTCAAGGGTGGACTCAGTCCGGTTCTGGCCATACCAGCGCTGCGGTTTGACCTGGTATTGCCGGGCATATTTTAGCAAACGGCATTCATAATAATCCAGGCAGCCGCATTCCAGGCAGCGGTTGGCTTCGGTCCGGGCTTCCTCCGCTGTAAAGACCTTTTTCACCTGCCGGAAATCGCAACGGCGCTCTTCGGCTTTTTCATGCCGGGGATGCACCCTGCTCTGAGCCGAATAATCCTTGAAGTCGTGCGGAGCCGCTTCCTTTTCGCTTACATAGGGATATGACGCCGTATACTCCAGGCCTTTAAGATATTTGTCGATGGAGCGGGCGGCTTTTTGTCCCTGGGCAACCGCCTCTATAGCGATCCCCGGTCCGGTCACCGCATCGCCGCCGGCAAAAACCCCGGGAAGCGCGGTCTGCATAGTCTCCGGGGCTACCTCCAGATTGCCGCGCCGGCCCGGACGGGTACTATCGAACCCGTGGGCGTCAACCTGCTGTCCTATAGCTGCAATAATGGTATCCACAGCGATGAATTCCACTTCCCCGGTGGGAGTCGGGCTGCGCCGGCCCGAATCGTCCGGCTCTCCCAATACCATCTTTTGCACCTTGATGCCGGCAATACGGCCGCCCTCACTGATGATCTCCTCAGGAGCCACCAGGAATTTGAAAACAACGCCTTCCTCCTGCGCCTCAACGATCTCAATATCCTCGGCCGGCATTTCCGCACGGGTGCGCCGGTAAAGCACCATGACTTCAGCGGCCCCCAGACGCACTGCGGTACGGGCAGCATCCATAGCGGTATTGCCTCCGCCGACCACTGCCACCCTCGCACCCAGATCAACGGGTTCATTCATAGCCACCTGGCGCAGGAAGTCGATTCCTCCCAAGACCCGGGTATGTTCTTCTCCAGAGCAGCCAATCTGCGATGACCTCCAGGCTCCGATGCCCAGAAATACAGCATCAAAATTGTCCTGCAGATAGCTCAAATCAATATCGTCCGGAATTCTGGTGTTGGTTATTATCTTAACCCCGATGGCTTTTATCAGGTCGATTTCCTGATCCAAAAAGGCTTTGGGCAAGCGGTACTCAGGGATGCCATAGCGCAGCATCCCGCCGGCCTGGGGCATGGCTTCGTATACCGTTACCTCATGACCGGCCCGGGCCAGGAAATACGCCGCCGTCAAACCTGCCGGGCCGGAGCCCGCTACCGCTACCCTTTTGCCGCTGGGCGGCGTAACCTCAGGCAGGTAAGGCTTGAGTCTGCCCAGATCCTGACTGGCGGCAAAGGCCTTTAAATCCGCAATGGCTATAGGCTCCTCCACCATCTGGCGGCGGCAAGCATTCTCGCAAGGATGGGGACAAACCATGCCGATGCTGAAAGGGAGCGGATAGCTTTCTTTGAGCAGCCGCAAGGCTTCTTCAAAACGTTCGTTGGCGATTAAGCCCACATATCCCTGGCAATCAGTATCTGCCGGACAGGCCAGTGAACAGGGAGGGCGGCAGTCCCCGCGGTGATCGGACATAATCAACTCCAGGGTTATCCGCCGTGATTGGCGTACCCGCTCACTCTCAGTCTTAATTTTCATACCCGGGGCGGCTTCTGTGGCACAGGCCCGCACCAGGTTTTTCGCGCCTTCCACCTCAACCACGCAGAGTCCACAGGCTCCATAGGTTTTAACCCGCTCGTCATGGCACAGGGTGGGTATAATAACACCGTGGTCCGCCGCGAGTTCCAGAATAGTGCGGCCCGGCTGTACTGGAATCGATTTTCCGTTAATCTCTATCATATTGGAGCTCCTCCTTAATCAACCCTTACTGCCGAGAATCGGGGGGGGCACACTTCCAAACAGGTGCCGCACTTGATGCATTTTTCCTGTTCGATGCTGTGGGGCTCGCGCTTGCC
>NZ_DCEA01000113.1:0-3884 GCF_002316705.1 Syntrophomonas sp. UBA1041 | reverse complement strand
GGTTCCTGGCGGGAATCATCATAATTGGGGCGCCAGTCCACGGTGTCTTTTTCTATATCGCGCAACAGCTCCGCAGCGATTTTGGACATGCGGCTTTCGGTGTAACGCATGGCTGCAGCCGAGTCGCCGTCCACCGAACCGAAGTTGCCGTGCCCGTCGATCAAAGGATAACGCATCGCGAAATCCTGGGCCATTTTAACCATGGTGTCGTAAATAGCCGCATCCCCGTGAGGATGGTATTTACCCATCACTTCTCCCACGATGTTGGCTGATTTCTTATGGGGCTTGTCATGGGTCATGCCCATGTCATATAAAGCGTAGAGAATGCGGCGGTGCACTGGTTTGAGGCCGTCCCTGACATCCGGTATAGCCCGCGACACGATTACGCTCATAGAGTATTCCAGGAATGATTTTTGAACTTCTTTTTCTATATCGATCGGCACTACCCGATCAAACAGGTTAGCTTCTCCCACTCATCACACCTCCCTATATATCAAGGTTAGTTACATATCTGGCATTGGCTTCGATAAACTCCCGGCGGGGCTGCACATTGTCGCCCATCAGATCGGAAAAAATAGCATCGGCCTGCATGGCATCCTGAATATTCACCTGCAGTATGGTGCGGTTTTCCGGATTCATAGTGGTATCCCAGAGCTGTTCGGGATCCATTTCCCCCAGGCCTTTGTAGCGCTGCACCGCCCATTTCTTGTCACTGTTTTGCAGGAAGAGGTTCATCTCCTCATCATTGTGGAAATAATGGATATCATTGCCCCGCTTCAGGCCGTACAGAGGCGGCTGGGCGATATATACATAGCCGTTTTCAATCAACTCGCGCATATAGCGATAGAAAAAGGTCAAAAGCAAGACCCGGATATGCGAACCGTCCACATCGGCATCAGTCATGATAAAGAGCTTGTGATAGCGCGCTTTCTTAATCTCAAAATCTTCGGATATACCGGTGCCGATGGCGGTGATCAAGGCTTTGATCTCTTCATTTGACAGCACTTTGTCCAGCCGGGATTTCTGCACATTGAGGATCTTGCCGCGCAAGGGCAAAATAGCCTGGAAATCGCGGTCTCGTCCCTGTTTGGCCGAACCTCCTGCGGAATCGCCCTCCACGATATACAGCTCACACAAGGCCGGGTTTTTATTGCTGCAATCGGCCAGTTTGCCAGGAAGAGTGGTGCTTTCCAGGGCGCTCTTGCGGCGCGTTAATTCCCGGGCTTTGCGGGCTGCCTCCCGGGCCCGGCGTGCTGAGATGGCTTTATCCAGAAGCTTCTTGGCCAAAGGCGGATTTTCTTCCAAGAAATAGGTCATGTTTTCGTAAAGGGCGCCTTCTACGATGCCGCGAATATAAGTGTTGCCAAGCTTGGTTTTAGTTTGTCCCTCAAATTGAGGGTCTTTGAGCAAGACCGACACGATGGCGGCCATGCCTTCACGGATATCCTCACCGGAGAGATTGCCGTCATTGTCCTTGATTAAATTATGTTTGCGGGCGTAGTCGTTGATAACCCGGGTTAAACCGTTTTTAAAGCCCACTTCATGGGTGCCGCCTTCCTGGGTGCGGATATTGTTGGTAAACGAATACAGGTTTTCACTGTACCCGGTATTGTATTGAACCGCCACCTGTACAATCACATCATCTTTTTGGGTCTCAAAATAAAGCGGCTTTTCATTGATGATCTCTTTGTTTTTATTTACATAAGTGATAAAATCACGCAACCCATCGGAATAGAAAAATTCCTTCTGGTAAGGCTCCTCCTCCCGCAGGTCGCTCACCTTGATGCGAAGGCCCCGGTTTAGAAATGACAGCTCCCTTAAGCGCTGGATGATGATTTCCCGATCGAAAACGGTCTCTTCAAATATTTCGGCATCAGGCAGAAAACTGATGCTGGTACCAGTCTCATCGGTTTCCCCGCATACCTCCAGGGAGCTGACGGGATTGCCTTTTTCATAACACTGCCGGTATATCAGGTTATCCCTGCGTACCTTGACTTCCATTTCGCTGGAGAGGGCATTTACCACCGATAAACCCACCCCGTGAAGACCTCCTGAAATGGTGTATCCGCTGCCCCCGAATTTGCCGCCGGAATGCAGGGTGGTCATGATCACTTCCAGGGCGGGGATTCCTACGGTGGGATGGATATCCACCGGGATGCCGCGTCCGTTATCACAAACCGTTACCCGGTTGCCGGGATGTATGGTCGCCTCTATGGAATCGCAGATACCGGCAACCGCCTCATCTATGCTGTTGTCCACAATTTCGAAAACCAGGTGATGCAGCCCCCGGGAACCGGTAGAGCCGATATACATTCCCGGACGCTTGCGGACTGCTTCCAAGCCTTCCAAGACCTGAATGTCGGCCGCATTATATTCACTGTTACCGTTTTGCACGCATTATGCCTCCTTCAAGTGATGAAATACCCGCTTGTACAGGGTAATGGAGGATATAGGCGAAAGGTACACTTTGTCGTCACAGATAACGACCGCTTTTTCCTTGCCCTTCTCACTGATACTGACCAGATTTTTTTCCATCCGGGCAATTTCCACGATATCACGGACATCGGTTGATACCGGAGGCTCATAATTCAAAATGGCAATAATACTGGGTGCGGAGATGATATAGTTATTGCCGAGATGAATATACATGGTTACAACTCCTTTCGCGCAATGGTTCCATTTCTCACCAGATAACTGCTGGCCTGGAACGGAACCGCAGATATGGTCTCAACGGAGGTTAAAAAGGACTGATAATCAGCCTGAGCGAGTTCTTGCAGCAATAATGCTTTGCGGTGTTGATCCAATTCCGCCAGAACTTCATCCAGTAAAAACAGGGGATAATATCCGCTGATGTCAGCAAATGCATGGATCTCGGCCAATTTTAAGACCACGACCAGATTGCGTTGTTGTCCCTGCGATGCGAATAATCGGGCCAGCCTATCATCCAGATAAATATTGAGATCATCCAGATGCGGCCCTATTAAACTTACTCTTCTTATTGTTTCCAGGGTTCTTTTCTCATGCCCGGCACGGAGCAAGTGTTCCCTGAGAATATCCAGGTTAATTGTATCACTATCTACCGGAAAAGACAGTGCATATCTCAAATGGAGACTTTCAGATTCACCGCCGAGGCGCCGATAAATGGACCTGGCAGCCTCCTGCAAGCGATGCACAAAGCGGATCCGGCTTAAGGCAACCTCGGCAGCGCTCTTTACGAAAAGTTCATCAGTTATGGCAAATACCCTGCTTTTGCCCTGTTCTTTACGCAGCATTTCATTGCGTCGCTTCAGCAATCCCTGGTAATTACTGATTTCATAGGCATAAGGCCGTGAAATCTGACCTAGAGCAAAATCAATAAACTCCCGGCGCCTGGCCGGGCTGCCTTTTATCAAATACAAATCGTCTGGAGTAAACAACACCACTCTCAGACGATCAGCATGGTTGCGATGGGCTTTTTTACTGTTAATTTCAAAAACCTTGCCTTTTTCCCTATCCAAACCGATGCGGCTCTCGAGCTTACGCTCCTCTTTTTCGTAAAGGGCCTGAAGCGAACAGCGCGAAGCCTGATGGTTGATCAAATTAGCTTCCTTGCCGCTGCGAAAAGTCGTAGTGGTAGCCAGAAAATACGCCGCTTCCAATATGTTGGTCTTACCTTGAGCATTGGCACCACTCAGAATATTTAAACCTGACTCGGGCTGGAATTGCACCTGGATAAGGTTGCGAAACTGGTTGAGGCGGATCTCATTTAATCGCAAAAGGCCAATCTCACTCCCTCTTTAGCTGCTGGTTCTCAGAGGTACCAGGATATAGATATAATTGTCTTTTTCAGGATTTTTTATCCGGTTCGCTGGGGCCGGCCATGATAAAAAATCCTGAAAAAGACA
>NZ_DCEA01000073.1:4112-12426 GCF_002316705.1 Syntrophomonas sp. UBA1041 | reverse complement strand
ACAGACTGAACCTGTTGCCAGAGCCAATCCGTTAACGTTTCACATTCAACCAGTAAGGCGGTTTTAAGTGCCTGTTCCATCGCTTGTGAATCGATTTTTAGCATAGCATCACCCCGCCCACACACTGAGTTGTAGTGTCATCACGCCAGGATATTCAGCGAAGTTAATGTCATCTACCCGATAGTCATTGCCAAACACTTGCGCCTTATCGCCATTGATAAGCCCATCCGCTGAAGTTAAATACGTTTTCATTACCGTCGTGGGTAACAGTCCGGCATCTGTTTCGCGCATTTTCCCGTTAATTTGGATAGCGTGACAAGGCAGGGCCTCAATGACAGCAACAGGGGTTTGACCAATTAGATTACCATCTTCGTCATATTGCGGTTGATCGCGTGTCACCGTTAAGGTTGAATTGCATAGTATTCCGTGAGCAATGATAGAGATTTCTTCGCCCTGTACTACTTCTGGCTTGGATACCAATGTCAAGAAGGATTGGGAGGCGGTTTGGATAACTTCTCCCACGGCTAAATTCGATTCTAAGAGCAGATTTATTTGCCGCCTATTCTGTACTGCATAATCTGAATAGCTGCCCTTAAAGCGCGAAATTATAGCCTTGCCAACATAAGGAGTTGTCCGGAGAATGGTTATCGCTTCGCCGTCATTAGTAATGTGGTTATATTTCTGTTCTTTCATTTACGACCACCCCAATCACACTTGGCATTATCACTTCGCCACCGGTTGCAAGGCTGATGTAGTCTTTTTTAGCCCTTTCAAACTCCACTTTCTTTTTTAACCAGTCAACATCTGCTAACTTGTAGGCATAGCCTGTTTCCGAGGTTTCGGATACTTTAATTCGATTCGGCATACCAGGGCAGAGTAACGCACATAACTGAGCGATACAAGCTGATTGCAGGAAGGTTAGTTCGTCGCCTTCGGTTATATCTGCATAAGTCGGTACTGTCTGCTTCGTCAAGGCTTCTGCTAAAGTCGCCTTGCTTTGAATGGCAGTAGTCGGCAATATGCTTTCAGTTACGCCCATATCGGTCTGCACTTGCGTTTCATAGCCGGTTGGTAATATTACATTTGCCAATTAATCACCCCCTATGGGGAAGGGAGGCGGGTAAGCCTCCCTAAGATCACGCATTGGTGGTCAGAGTCTTAACTACATCGGGGAACAGAGTGGCGAAGCCGGTTACTTGTGACAGTACGATAGTTTCAAACTGGCTCTTTATCATCCGATCAGTTTCAACGATGTCCGCGCCGATCTCCGTTACCTGCTCTAAGGCATATTTAGGGTCAATGACAAGCACTTTATTAGCAATAGTATCCGAAGGCAGATAAACATAGCGCATCGGGCCGGAGAATACGTTCTGGGCAAGGTTAGCACCGCCGCCGACAGGAGTCCCGCCATTCATAGCCGCCATTAAGGTTAAGGGGTCGATAACCGGAGGCTGAATACCCAGAACCTTAGTCAATTGGGTTTCATCCACAATGGCAGTAGTGCCTTTGTACGGATAGAACTTCAGCCGGAATTTTAACCAGCTTTCCCAATCGATAGCACCAGAAGTACCGCCAAGGGTAGTAAGATTATAATTGGTTGCCGCAGTATCGGTGTTGCCATCTCCGCTGATTAAAACATTTACTGCATCTTCGGCCAGGTCAAGCCCGGTCTGCTGAAGAATACCTTCAATCAGTAGGGCAAGCATGTCGATGCGAATCCGTCTTACATACTCATAAGACATATCAATAGCGCGGCCCTTTTTGTTTAGGGTTACGGAATGTTCATGCCCCGTGATGGTAGTAGTCGGAATCTCTGTGCCCTGAGGAACACGTTTTTTCTGCTTGGCGGCAGCGGCAAGGTCTACATAGAAAGTCTTATAGGCATTGCCAGTAATGGGTGTTTTAATTGCCACCAATTCATTGAGGATATCAGGAGCTTCCAGTGCCATACGGGCAGTCCGGTTGATAAATTCGGGGAAAAGTACGTCTGAGTTTGAAGTGCCAAGGAAAAACTTATCTACGGTATCAGCGTACATTCCCTTTGCAGGATTGCTTTTGGTCTGGATGCCAGCTGCCAGCATTTGCCGCTCATAAGCGTCCAGTTTTCCGAGCCAAGCATCAGCGCCCACATACTGATTAGAAGGGTCAAGAATCTCCAAGTGCTGCGATAGGGTTCTCCCTTCTTTATAGGCTTCTTTATAAATATTGGTCCCAGTTCCTAACTGGTCTTTAAGTCCAAGATAACCATTTACTTTAGTTTCAGCCATCTTAAATGTCACTTCCTTTCAAATAATCAGAAAATAGAAAAACCCGCCTGTTTAAGCGGGTCTTACGTTATTTAGTTATGAGGCAAAAACTATCTGCTCCCAGACGGAGAGCCGATTTTTACAATTGCCTTATGATTAGTTGCATCAACGGCAACGGCAAGGAGGCCTTTATTGGTGGATGATTTCGCGCCTTTTCCTGCGCCATCGGTTTCCACCCAGTCGCCGACTTGAACTTCATTGGCAGCAGTAGCATCATGCTCAATATCGATTTCAGCGTATCCGGCATCCTGAACACCGACATAGCCATCGGATTCATATCTGCTTAAAACGCCAATGGGAGTACCAGCATCGTCACCAGTTCCCACTTCGCCATTTCCGGTAATGGCAAGTAATTTACCTTCATCGGTTGTAGCAGTAATATCACTAGCCGCTTTAAAGGTAGTGGCATGGAAACCAATACCTCCACCGTTGCAATAAAACTCTTTAGCATCTGCATAAGTCATGGCCATTCTTTAAACACTTCCTTTCTTAATTAGCTAGTTGCGACAATCCCGAACGCCTGTAAAGCGTCGATAATCGCGTTTATAGCAGTCCTAGCTTCTGCGTCGGTAGTAGTGCCCCCGGTCGGGTCGGCAATAAGAGCTGCCTGGGTACCGCTAGCAACCTTCGCGCCAGCACCATCCAGTTTGTTTAGTTCGGCAGCGGAAGCGGTCAGGTCAACTCCGCCAAGGACTATTCCTGTAGCTTTAATTCCTTGCTTCATCTATCGTCTACCTCCCAACCTTATAAAGTTCGGGGTCTACGGCTTGTTTGAGTTCACTACCAGGCAGGTTCAATTCCTCGCCCTTGGTGTGGCCTTGGGGAATACCAAGTTTAGCCAACGCAGATGCCTCCCACGCCTCGCCCATCTCCTTGATTTCATCAATGGACAAACTGGCAAACATCTTCTTGTAGGCGTCCTCTTTAAAATCGTTTCCCTGATCCCGAACACCCGATTTAAGAGCGGCACCAATTACATCCTCACGATATTTCTTGCCAAGTTCGGCTTGTGGTGTCAGTTCTTCAACCTTGCTCGACAACTCTTCAATTTTAGTTGTCAACGCGGCAACAGAATCAACCTCTGCCGCTTTCAGATCAGCTTTAAACTGAGCATTTTCGCTTAAAGCGTTATCATACAGTTTCTTTTCTTCATCAGTCATTGACATCTGTACTTCACTTCCTTTCGTTGATTTAGCCTTTAGAGCCTCATTTAAGGTTCCATCAAGCGCATCTGCCATCAAGTGTTCGTGTCCTGCGTCAAGTAGTTCTTTCACGGCCTCTTTATGCTTCTGCGTCAACTTCGCCATTGTCCAACCTTCGGGCAGTTCCGTTTCTGAGTACATTGAGTGGTACAGTTGATGCAACTCGCTTGCATCGCGTAGATTCTCGCTTGTAATTTGGAATGTCGCAGAGGTTGAGGACAGGCAACAAAAAACTGGTGCATCTTTGTTCACCAGTTTCAGGTCTGCTATATTATTAAGTCTTATTGGAGCATCTTTGCCGCTTGTTTGTCGGTTGCTTTCTGATAACGCTCCTGCACTTGGATATGCACCAGCGCAGACAAGGGAATTTTCCGGCATATGGCTATTATCAACTCTTGGGGGCGGTGCAGCCTTAGCAATTACATAACATAATTCTCGTCTTGCTCCACCATCAAGGTCGTAATATTTTCCTGGCCAGTGCTTACAGTTTTCGTAGTCCCGAATATCATTACCACATATTGAGCATTGGCTAAATCCCCACGAAACACCAACAGATGAGTCGTGAAGAATACCACTGTTTATTTGTTGGTCGATAACATCAGTATTGTATTCAGGTACATAAGTTGGCGTACCCGCCTTCATATACCACCAAGCATCCAAGTGGGTTTCGCCATTTTCTTGAACAAATTCAGCATCGAAAAACCGTCCGAATTGAACGGTTACTTTCTCGACCCATGAATTGCCGAAAGTATGATCAAATATCTGCACAGTGTCACCATTTTGGGCATCTTGTAAATATTTTTCTAGTGCCGACAAATCAAACTTTAAAAACCGAGAAGGTATAAATTCAGTCCCTATTAACCGGAACTTATGGACATATACTTCGTCGGCAGTCAACGGTACTTTAGCCATCATATTTATCTTCGCTAATTGTTCAGGTGTTGGTTTTGCCAAAACAAGCACCTCCTTTCATTTCCATTGTCACACCCATGCAATCAAGCGGTTTACTTACTGAACCGCCATAACTGCACCGCCTGACGGCATCCTTTATTTGTTCCTCTGACAAGGATTTCTTTGCTTCAAGGACAACTCTATCCATCTCATCTTCGGTTAGCATCTAATCACCTGCCTCTTGCCATAAAACGGCCAAATCTTCAAGAATGTCCGTATAATATCTATAATGACCATCTTCACCTTTAGGGTTTACACCTATAGATTCTAATGTGGCATATGGATTCATATTTTCACCTTCCTCTCTACTGCGTAGCCGGTGGACTGCCATGCCGCCTTTGCGGTGCAGTTCCGGTTTCCCTACTCTTTTTGCGTTCAACTTGCATTTCCTCCCAACCGTCAGGCTTGCCGACTAATCCAAACTTCTCGCGCATCATTTTGGTGCGTTCCTCGTCGCTTATATCGCCTTCGTCGCGAGCTGCGTAAAGCACATCCTGGAAGGTCTGAATTTCGGCTATAATCTGATAGTCAGAGCGAAGATCAACAGTCTTAAACTTAACGTCCACCCAGCCTTGTATGCCTTCAAGGTTTAGAGCCTGCGTTAAAGCGCGCTCCAAGATGGCTTCAACTACCTTCTGTACCGATTCAATGCCACGGGAATAGAGCTTCATCTCTGCACTGTACGACTCTTTACTGGTATTTTCACCACGCCCGAGAATGGTCGAAAGGGTTTTGAGTGCAGCAGCCATGGATTGTTCAATTACTTTGAGAATTGCATCCACCTTAATCGTTGTACTGCTACCTTCGCCCAACAAGCCCATTTTGAGCGTGTCCCAGCCAATGAGGTAATCGTCTGGTTTGAGATTCCTTAAAGTGTCCTGCACCTGTCTCAAATAATTATCGGTAGCCTCTTTATACTTATCCGGGTCCTGCTTTACCGATTCCGGCAATTGATTAGAGAAGGCTTCTTCAATCAGCGTGCCGGTAACGCGCGGATACCCTGCCCGATGGACAACGGCCATGAGGTCATTCATGAACTGGATTTGGAAAACAATGATCTGTATCAGACTTGCCATAGGCGGGCTTCCATAAGGGTCATCCGTGTCGGGGTCTATGGGCTGATAATGAATTGTAGGATAGTCTATTTCGACATATCCGGTACCGGGAGCGGTTTGTCTCTGATGTGGCACCAGCCGGTTTTCTCTGCTCTGAAAGTAAACCGTACCTGCATCGAAAACTTGCATCCGGTCGAGCTTACCGGCTTGATTCAAAACGTTTTCCAGTGAGCAGCCACCGCGCATCATTACGTTTAACAGCAATTGGCCGGTCGTTAATTCCATGCCTTTGGCCTGTTCGAACCGTCCACTATTAGGAGGATGATTGAGCCGCCAAAGGATTTGGTCTAAAACCCGTTGTCCCCGGTCGTTGTGTTCGCCGGTTATCTTTTTCGCATCGAATTCCACTCCGGAATTAGCCACGCGGAGAAATTGCCAGATAGCATAGGAAGTTTCAGGCTGCGAGTGCCGCAAGATGTCTAAAATATCATTCAGGGAGTAATATTTAAAAAGCGAGGGGTCGAGATTACGCATCCTGCCCATCCGCTGTTCATGTTTTCTAGGCAGGTAAGCCAATGGTATCCAGCTTTGCTCATATTGCTGTGTATGTATCACACCTACAGGAGTAACGTTGGGGCTGCGCGCCGTTTCTCTCTTAGGCGCAAATCTTGCAAAAGGATTTTTCAAATAGTTCACCTGCCTTTTTACCAATTGCACTGTACGCCGCTAATAGCGGGTAGTACGCGATGTTGAAAGTCTGTTTTTATTTGAGCGAATAATGCCGTAACCATCTGCAACGCTTCTGGTTCATCATCATATTTAAGTGCGCCCAAATAAATAAGCCCCTCTATGAGGGACTTTTGGCTTTTATGGAATTTTAGATAGCCGTTTTTAATCAACGGCTGAAGTTGGGCCTTTATTCGGGTATGTTTGTCGCCCCTTGGCTTTGGCTCTGTTACGATATTAATATAGGTGCCGTTTTTGGCCGACGCTTTTTGGACATTACCGGCAAAGTATTCCTGGAAGGCCACACCTTCAATATAAAACTCCTGATAATGGAAGAAATTCTCTTTAAGAAACAGGTCTTTAATTTGCTCGTCCGGTGTCCGTCTCTTGGCGTCGGACTCGACAACGTACAAATAGCCGTTAACATCACGGCCAACACTGCATATACTAGAAAGGTCGCTTTTATCGTTCTTGCCCATTGAAGGGTCAAGCGCACCCTTAACAACGGTCAAGGTGGGCAATTTCTCATAGTATTGAAAGTCATCCGGTGTTATCCAGCTAGAATCTGGGTCAATCGGCTCGTTCTGATATTCTGAGTTATAAGCGGCAGGGCCGAGATCGATGTATTTGCGCTTATAGTAATAGAGGTCCTTTGCTTCTGGCCATATAACCTCTACCCCGGTAGTCATTTCTCCTCTATGGGCTTCAAAAAACTCTCTGGCCTCTTTTATATTGCCTGCTTCACCCGTCACTGGGTCAATTTTTTTACTTTTGGTCAAGTCCTTGTATATATTGGCCCACTCATCCCAAAGCGGAGAATCAGAGTCTTTTATTACTGCCTGATATTTTCTCGTTCGGTACCCAGGCTTTTGCAGCAAATTGTTCAATAAGGAATCGTAATGCAGGATGGTTCCAATCACCACGACATCTGTATTTTTAGAACCGGCGTTCATTACAACCTTATTAAACCAATTCATTAAATACTTGCGCTGGTCCGGGCTGCGTACATTTTCATCATTTTCTACGTCATCAAGGATTATCAAGTCAGGCCGATACTGCTTATGTTTGATACCACGAATCTTTTTACCAGAGCCTTTGGCGCATATCAGGACATCGTTTTTTGTCAAGATAGCATCGGTTTTCCACGTTTCTTTGCCCTTTAAAGAACCAAAGTCCTCTAATATGTATTCATTTTCTTCCAATGCGGTTTTGACTTGTTTTAAGTCATCTACAGCTTGGTCGCTGCTGTCTGAAACCAACACGATGTAATGCTTTTTGCCATACACTGCGTTGTTGGCAGTATAAATCGTGTTCCATGAAGTAGATTTAGCTGATTCACGGGGAGCAGCAATAATTTCAGTCGTCCCGCCGCCATGATCTTCAATCCAGCGCATTTCGGCGTACTGTTCATGATGAAATTGGCAGGGAGGCAACGATGCATATTCGCTAAAATAGGCACGTCCGAAGAACTCATAGTCTAACTGGCCCAATTGTCTGCGGATTCCATCGGGCCCGGTGAGTGGATTATTCAAAAGAATCTGTTCAACGTCCTCGGGCATGAAGTGTTTATCAAGATACTCAAATATTAACTCAGTTAAATATTCGTTGTAATCCTGCATTACTAACCACTCCCCAACTCTGGCCGCTTGCCTCTCTGCCGATAGAGGTCAACCAACGACTGCCCGGCCTCAACCGTATGCGTATGCTCAACCTTCTGGGTCCTTTGGAGGTGCCCGCTCATTTCAAGCATCATCTTTGCCGCATTGGTATCTCCTTCCAGTGCCACATCTACCTGCTTCTGTGCTATTGGTAAAGCCGCTTGGAACACCGTTGCCGCAAATAATTCGTTGTAAGCCTCCTTAAATCGCGCATCTCTGAACAGCGTGTAGTATGTCTCTCTGCTGATGTCGGCTAATTCGCACCGCCTTTTAACTGTCAACGAGCGGTTTATAGGGTCTGCGAATACGGTTAACAGCCTCACGCCAGCATCAGTTACCTCACACTGAGCCGCTATGACCTCCACCTTCTCCGGTGGGATTACATTTGCAACCGGTAATGTTCTTTTGCCTGCCAT